>CAXGXL010000227.1:0-6252 GCA_964013555.1 uncultured bacterium | reverse complement strand
CCTCGGTCGTACACGAAGCTAGAGCAACAAAAAGGCAAAGCCAAACGATTGAGCCGCAGAGTCGATGCCTGAGTTTCAATTCCATTGCGACTCTCCATTCCTCCAAAGTGACTCAATACTCAAAAACACTGAGCTCTGATATTTCAAAATGCCTCCTTTACCCAGGCAGGCACTACAATCAAACCACGATTCGAAATCGCCGCCAACCCTTTTAAGCCAATGCTCAACCTACAAGGCTCCCTTCCCGAAGAACCAGGTTTTCGTTCCCCGGGCAAAATCAAAAACTTGGGGTTGCTGGATGGGCTTGACTCTTTTTCTTTTCTTTCTTTTTCCATTGACCATCAAACTTAAGCCCCGAGTTAACGATTGACCTGCCGGCAACGGTTTAATCCGCCCTCGACGAGCCTCTTTATCTAAAGACGGAACCCTCGAACTCCCATAAGCAAGCCACTCAGAGGCTGTGATAGCCCCATCTTTCGGGTCATGATCGGCCCACTTAGCCTCAATCCCCTCCCACACCAAAGAATAGGTCAAAAGCCCATGCTCTAGCGAGGCATTCTCCTTAGCCGGCTCGTTCCCCTGACTCGCAGCAATAATCCGCATCCCTTTGTTAAAGGCCAATTGGCCCAATCCCCGACTTCCCATGGGGCCTGGTTTAAATCCTTCTTGCTGAACCGAGGCCGCACTGTTGCAAGCATCAATCACCATTATAAACTCTTGAGCGTCGATGTCCCTAAACCACAACTCGAGTTCCGCGGCCGAAACGAGTCTCTCTAACCTAGGGAGACCACCTCGCCCTTTCGATGCCCCCGTATCCGATGGAAATAAATAAAACCCACCGTCCTGGGTTCGAAAACCATGGGTGGCAAAGGTAACCACAACCCGATCTTCGGGCCTAACCGGTCTAATCTGGGTTAGCCAGGGTCGCTCCTTCTTGGCTTTCGAGGTGAGTTTCTTTCCGCCCAAGGTTTCAAACAGGATCTTCAAATTCTCTTTGGTGGGCAAAGGCCCCTCAGTACCCGACGAGACATCCGAATAAAGTCCCACACTAACTAGGCTTTTGGGCCTATTATTGCTTAGAACCTTGGGCAGCACCTTCTGAAAGAGCTTTGCGTCGTTTACTGCATAGGTAAGATTCCACTCGCTGGCTTCAAAAGCATTGACCCCCATTGACACAATATAGGTACGACCGGGTCTATTGGGACGTTGTTTGGGCGACCGGTAGACCTTGAAGTCGGTTCTGCTTTTAACTCGATCGCAATTAAATCCATAGGCCGAAAAAGTCACTTTGCGTTCGCCATCCTTGGGCAAACGAATGCCTTTAAAAAGAACTCGCGCTTCGTCAATTCTGCCATCTTTATAGGCCACCATTTTTCGATTTCGAAACAAACGCACGTCAAATGTTCCGTTCGGAACCAGACTACTATTGGGCCCAGCACACTCGCCAGATGGGGAACTAAAAGACACCTCTACATCTACTAGATCTCCCTTACGCGAATTGGGTTTGATCTTACTTATGACAATTTCCGGCGAATCGATATTGAGCAAGTTGATGTCCTTGACGGTTCTTAGCACTTCACCACTTAATAGTTTATTTAGGAGCTTTGGCTCGTAGTAATCCCTCATAAACGCTTCAAGTGGTGCGACGCGGCTTCCTTTTACCCAATGCAGAGTCGAAATAGTCTCCAGGTCCGCTGCGTCAAAATGACCTTGCGGGGTAGTCACGGCCCATTCACCCGCTGCATTCGAGACCAAGGTTGCCAAAAGCTTCTCTTCTTCGTTACTCCAAAGTCGTACGGTTCCGTCCCCCCCCGAACTCCACACAAAGTCGGTTCCTTGACTAAATTCCACATCCCAAACGGCACCAACGTGACCGACAAGTCGACTAACTTCTTTTCCTGAACTAACTTCCCAAACCAAAGCGGCTTTGTCCTCACCACCAGAGACCAACCAATTTCCCTCAGGACTGTACTTCACACTCCGGACCCAACCTTGATGCCCTCGAAGGTACTTCACTCGCTTGCCATCCGACCATCGATGAATTGCAACTCTCTTGTCTTGGCGGCCCACCGCAAAAGTCTCCCCATCGGGGTGAACGCCCATGGCGCCGCCCCAGACCCGATGGCGCCTGTCCCTACTTGCAAGTTTCGCCATAGAAAGAACCTTCATGCTTGAGCTTAGTCTCGCTCCAAACTGCCCCGCACCCAGTTTTGATTTAGTTTTAGAGCTCGTATCAAATCGCAACCGACCATCTTCATGAGAAAATCCCTGCAGTGTTCCATCTGAACGCCGGGCAACAATTTCTTTAGCAGCACTCGAAACCACAAATCCGTCAAGGTCGCAGAGTTTACTCATCCCCTCGTTGGCCTCACATAGGGTAAATTCACCCAAACTTTTCCCATCCTCTAGTCGCCACGTGCGAACGCCCGTCTTTCCCATGTAAGAACCACCAACAACGACCGTCCTACCTGCGTCCCCAAATTGCGCCCCCACCAAAAACCCCTGATGAAATTTACCAATCTGGCGACGGGTTCGAGTATCCCACAAACGCACCGTCGACTCGGCCTGGGCAGGGGCCGTGGTTCCTCCGGCTCCCGCACTCAAAAAATGGGCACCATCGGGCGAGAACTCCAACACACCGACCGGTTTTTTGTTGACGCCAAGGGTCTTTGCGACAGACCCGGTCTCCAGATTCCATACATGAATACTCCCCGCTCCCGTCCCCATAACCATCTCTTTTTGACTTGGAGAAACTGCTACGCTCCAAACATCCGTCAACTCCCCACGCATGGTTCGCTCCACTCGCCCCGAAGCCAAATCTACTATCCGAATCGTATGGTCTTTATAGGCCACGGCCAAAAGACTGCCATTGTTCGAGACGGCCATCGCCTCTATCGCTACTCCCAAACCTCGTTGCACGGTACTACTCTTGGAGCGCGCCTTTTTCCATCGACGTATCTCCCCATTGATGTGGCCGGTAAGATAAGAAACCCGTGAATCGGAGACGAGTCCAATTGCACGACTACCCCCTCCCGAGAGTTCCTCTAACAATTCAAGAGTTCCAACGCCCAGATTGACTCTCCAATGAAACACCCGCCCGTCACCAGAAAGTGAGATCAAAGTGCCTTGTGAACCTTGAAATCTATCGAGGCTTGCCACCCCCCTTCGATGAATTCGTGCTGTTCGTGAAACCTCCTTCCCTTTCTCGAGGTCCCAGACCACCAACATACCATTTTTGTGCCCAGAAATAGCGTAACTCCCATCACCAACCACAACGATATGTTCTGCTCTAACCCGAGAACTCGATCGCCTGACCTTTTTCGATGGTTTTAGCGTTGCTATATGAGTTCCGTTTACGGTGTCCCAAATAGCGACTTCGTCCATCGCCCCCGCCGTGATGATCCTCCCCTTCTCACCGGCCCAAGTAAAACTCCATATATCTCGGCGTTGCCCACGCCGTTTGCGCCAAGTGACAGCCTTTTTTAGTGTGCCCCCTAAAGGGTCCCACCGTTTGATCATACTATCCGTTCGAGTCTCTGGTTGCATACTCACCGACACGAGCGCATTGCTGCCAGGCTCAAAAGCAGCGGCACGTACCCGGGCTTGATGACCATCCAAGGTCCTCAAGAGACGTCCCGAGGGTACATCCCAAACCTTAATGCTCTCGTCTTCGCTGGACGAGACCAAGTGACGACCGTCGTGAGAAAAGTCTAATTGGGTGATCGATTTGGTATGACCTAATTGGAGTTCAAGCCTAAAATCCTCTGAGCCGGCCTCTAATGCTGAGGCCTGCCCAATTAGGCTAGCGCCCACAAGCAGACTGCACCCGTATACCCTCCAGGCCTGAAAGGTCTTTGCTCTATTCTGGCGCCGCAGCACCATAATCCATCCAGTCCGTAAAGAAGCTCATTACGACTCCAGACAAAACCGCAACCCCACCTGCAATCAAAGAAATCTGAGCCGACTGTTCGTAGGACCTTCCCGAGCTTTCCAGTGAAGCGTAATAAGAGCCGGGATTTGAACCTATCTGTGTACCAGAGTCGCGATACGTTTGATTTTGGTCGAATGCTAAATAACTAAGAACTCCCCCCGTAGCGAGAGCCGCCGCTGACGTACCCAACACTGTCCAAGTAGCCCACGGAGGAAGGGGCGGTGGATTCAAGCGTAAGGCCACCTCGTCAGAGACCCCCCGTTCTTCTCCAGGACGAACATCCCTTCCCGGGAAAATCTTCAAAATTGCAGGCTCTATCGCCGCCAAAAATTCCGTACCGTCACCTATTTCTAGTGGTTGTTGAAAAACCCGTAAAGTTCGAGCCTCCCTCTGATCAATACGACGAATCATCAAAAATCTTCCGGTTGGGGTTTCAGATATACGACCAGTGACCAGTTCATCCACTCCCAATGCCCCGGCAATTTCTGCAATACACGAGTCATCTTCGCCGCATCCCACGGACTGTTTCTGCCCTTCTAGGGCAAGCATTTCCATAATTTCTTCCATACCCACGGCCGACAGGTTCGTTAGCTTTCGAATTTCAGCTAGTACTTGTTCAGAAACGATGGAACTCATTGCCTCTGGAATATTTTGAGCCACCAATGGATAGACTGCCACCGAGATGGATTGCGTCGGATCTGGCAGCGGTGACTCGTTTACCTCATCACCGTCAAGTTCGGCTTCTTCAGCGGCCGTGTTAGCATCAACAAGGCGCTCTTCCAAATCCGCCGAGGCGAGGGCGACCGAGCTCGGAATCAATAACAAACCGAGAACGCAATACCTCAACACTTCAAGGACTCTAGTAAGAAAGTAGACCAACTTCATTGTTTGCTCCCGATACAAGGTTATTCTGCCCCAAATTACCAAGGTAGCGCAAAAAGAAATTCCTTTAAACGAGCAAGCCCACTGGAACACACATTTGCGTACATCCCATCTTTAAACAACCGCTGATGCATAAAACGCCTGAAAACAAAACCAATTGCGCCCAACCAAAACAACTCTTTGCTCACTGAAGAAATATTTCGAGCGTAGATCACTTGCCCTATTTCATGTGATACTCCTAATGCATGAAAGGACATTCATAAACTTGCGCGTCCCAAGGGCCGGCAATGAGTTCGTGTAGTTAAAAAAGAGAGAGTCAATGTGAGACACAATCAACTCTGGTTTTTGGCGATTATCGTCACTACTTTTCTTCTCGAATCTCACCTATCCTACGCCAGTCGTACGCACTCCCCCAAAGCCGATTCACGCATATCTAGCATCCCCCCTGGAACTTGGGCACTCTTGGTTGGGGTCTCAGAATACCCCACTAACCCTAAGCGTTCACTTTTAGGGCCCAAAAACGATATTCGATTGGTTTCTCGATTCTTGCAGGAATTGCAGGTACCAGGAAGACAAATGATGGTGCTTGCCGATGGGATAAGCCAAGAAGAGTTGCCGCCAGAGTCCACACTAGGCTTGCCCACCCACGATGCCATCCTGGCTGCCTTCGCCTTACTAAAACGTAAAGCTCAAAGCGGTGAGTTAAGCCAAGTTTTGATTCACATGAGTGGCCACGGCGCACAACAGCCTGACACCGATGGCGATGAATCCGATGGATTTGATGAGATATTCTTGCCAAGAGATATTGGCAGCTGGAATAGCGACATTCAAGCGGTAGCCAACGCTATCGATGATGACACCCTTAGTAAATCTATCGATGGCATTCGAGAAGCTGGGGCAAACGTGATAGCAGTATTCGACAACTGCCACTCCGGAACCATGACTCGCGGGGCGCCCCTCCCGAGCGATATTGTATTTCGCAAGGTCACCCAATCAGATCTAGGAATTCCCACACAAACCAACCTAACGCGCAAACGCTTTCAACCATCTTCGACCAAGCCCGTGGCGTCGAAAAAGGGGGGCTACATTGCCTTTTACGCAGCATCGGCTACCGAAGAAACCCCGGAGATGAAATTGGATGGCCAGCAACAAGGCCTCCATACCACTGAATTGTATCAAGCCCTCATGCAAGCCACTACCGGTGAACAACCAGGAACGTACCGGCAAGTGGCCGAACAAGAGTTGCTTGGCTACCAAACCCGCGGCTGGAGAAGAAGCACCCCCCAAGTTGAAGGTACTCTCCTCGATAAACCCGTTTTCGGATTCACAAGTGATTTTTTGCCAACGAAACAATGGCCCATTTTCAAACGGAAGGGCAATTGGTACATCAAGGCTGGAAGTCTTCATGGGCTGAAGTCGGGTAGCATATTGAGTTTGCA
>CAXGXL010000226.1:0-6265 GCA_964013555.1 uncultured bacterium | reverse complement strand
CTCACCGGCGACACCTTTCCCGTCGTCTTCGGCAAAAACGCGCTCGACCCTGCCACTGTGTCGGACAAAGAGGCATCGCGCATCGAAGTCTTCCACGGCTAATACCGCGGCAAAATAGTTTGTCCGCCCGCCCGTTTTTTCTTTATTTTTTGGCCTTATGATCCGCATCGAATCGGTCACCAAACGCTACGGCAACCTCAACGCCCCCAATCTTGTGGGCGGCTTAAAGAGCCTCCCCATCGATGCATCTTCTGTCTTTTTAAGTACCTGGGATGAACCACAAAAGGCTTACGGAATTCCTAAATCTAAGTACGAGAGATTTCCAATCCAGGCCCTTGGTTGGTTTGTCTGGACCCCAACTGCAACCCCCATGACCGTAGTCCACAAATATGCGGGGCGCTCAGGCTTCAAAAAAATTTGGTCTTGGCTCAAAAGAAGCTAGTTTTGCAGGCAAGAGCCCCGAACCCGCGTTGTCATCGGCGCCCAATTGAGAGACCGCCCCCGTCTCACGCGTTGTTTCGCTTTTCGACTCCCGCCCAGCACCCCTATGTCACGTAATTGGGCCCATTATTCGATCAAAATTACATTTTCTCCGGCCCTTCTATCGATTTTTAGGCATGTATTTCCACCCGATTCCGATAATGGCTCAATACCCCCTCTAATACCCAATTGCACGAAAGCGAATAATCTAATGAGAATAGCACCTTCAACCCCTAACCCTCTTATGTACAGCCTCTCTCCAACAAGCGGTAAGTCACTGAACTCCATCTATAGCGCCTATACAGCGGATGACTACGTCTGCCACGAGAGCACGAGAAACCTTCGTCAAGAGATTCAAACTTCTAGCGTCGCTCCCGGCACCCCGATCGGCAGGAAATTGACACAGGCCGTAACGCAAGGTGTGCAACGAGCCGGACGAACTCTCAGTAATACTACAAAGTGCCTCGGAAAGTGCCTGCTCAAAACCACCGTTGTGGGTGCCTGCCTTGGAACCATTGGGCTATGCGTCTACAGTATTGGCTTGCTGATGATCAACGTCCACTGGGCGGCCCCATTGATTCTTGGCTTTACAACTGCCGCATTAAGCGTTGGCCTTTATCGATGCTTGAAGGATTGTCTGAGCATCGCCGAGCCCTCTTCTCGCTAGAGCTAGAGCCCCCTATTTAATCATTCAGCCGCCGAATAAGCTCTACTTGACGATTGAGATTTGTCCTCTAAACAGGGCGCTTAAGACCGATACGAATGACTTTCTCCAACAACTTCGGGTAATCCATCCCCAATGCCATCGCAGAAGTCGCAAACTCATCATTTTTTGCGATATTCGGATTGGGGTTGGCCTCAAGTAAGTAAACCTCCCCCGCCTCATTCATGCGATAGTCTAACCTTGCGTAGCCAGACAAACCAAGCCTGCGATAAATTCGCTTACTCGTTCGTCGAATCTTGTCTTCTTGCTCTTTGGTCAACTCTGCTTGTCGCCAAACAATCCCATGACGTTTTTGATATTCAGGGTCCCATTTGACTTTTTCTGTGGCAATCTTCGCTGCATCTTTAGGCAACCTATCCAAGAAGAGCTCCCAGACTGGAAAAACCTGCAACCGAGCGGTTCCGGCAACCCCTACATAAAGTTCGCGACCTTGAATGTACTCTTCAACGATGGCATCAGTTCCAACCCGTTCGTGAATAAACTCAACCCGTTCAAAGAGCTTTTCATCGCTATCGACCACGGACGCCTGAGAAATCCCATACGACGCTTCCTCAACTAAGGATTTAACAATAAGGGGAAATCCAAGCCATTTGGGCCGCTTGATTTTCCTGGCCATGGGAAATACCTTAAATGCGGGGGTCCGAATTCTATGATAACTAAGAATCTTCTTCGAAAGAGCTTTATCTCTAGCCAGAGTTAACCCCCTAGGGTTGCATCCGGTGTAGCGTTGACGCAACAATTCTAGGTAAGCCACCACATTTTGGTCATAAGTGCACTCGCCGTTAAAAGCTTCCAACAAATTGAAGATTATATCGGGCTGAAAATCATCCACCCCGTTGCGAATAGATTGGATCTCATCGCCCACCCCCAGTTGAAAAACCTCGTGCCCTGCATCCCGGAGCGTCGAAACAACGTCGTACTCTGTTCGCCAGAGGTCAATTTCCTTTCGCGTCTTCCCTTCCAAGGTGTCTGGCGGCAACAACTCTTTGTGCATGAGGACCATGACACGGAGTTTCTTCATAAAGGAATCCTCTCCCTACTCGTGTGCAAGTATTGCATGGTTCGCATGGTGAGCAAAATAACAAAATCCATTTTGACTTGGTCTTCAGGAGCAACCACTCGTAGTCCCAATTCGCTACATCGTCCGATCATATGGGTAAAAACTTGGTCTAGAGTAAACGCGTACTCCCCGGTCCATCTAGATATTTGGGCTCGAATAGCTTTGCGGTTGCGCCTCAAGAAAACAGAAGCTCTCTGACAACCTTTGTCTTTGTCATCGGCCGAAAATAAGCGTAGCAAATCCTTATCATAAAAATCAGGATACCCGGTCCCATAGGTTTTCTTTCGTTCTTCATAATACTCACGTAAAGTACGCTTAATTTGTGATAAACGTTCTGGCTGCTTGCGGCTTCGAACTGCAGGAGGGAGGCTAGCTATCTCCGTCATCAATTCATCGACGTACTCAAGTTTCGCCAAAGCAGGCCAATCTGCGTACCTGCGGCGCCACTTCTTCTTAGGTTTGAGCCACACCGCGAATGTCTCGGCAAAGTCCTCTGCCGGATGGCTTTGTGCATACCAAGCGTAAAGATTCAGAACGTAGTTCTTACTTATGGGTGATGGCTGATAACTATTGGGGTAGGGCTTTGCAGAAGAACCAAAAATCTCTCGAAATTTCTTTCGGCGATGAAAGCGATACGCATTCTGAAAAGCGTGCCCTGCTTCGTGGCGCATCAATTTCATCGCCCAAGGGAGATTTCCCCCTTCAACTTCGAGCATCTGGTTACGCTCCAACCGCATCAACCTAGGGTGGGCTAGATAAAACGGCACAGAAAAGCCCGGAATACCATCTGGACAAGCCCATTCCTCGGACAACCAAAGATGGGGTTTCAATCGAAGATTTCGACGCGCCAATTCTTCGTAAAGTTGCTCACGCGGCCTCTCGAGCCAAGTACTTCTCAATCGCAAGCCCAGATCACAAAAACGCATATCAAGAAGCTCAGGATCCTCCCAATCCTCCCACTCAAATCGTTTCTTTTGAGACAACTTTCGGACCTCTTTTGTCATTTTCATCTAATCCGCATTCACTCTACCAAACTACGCAAGGAAATTCCTAATCGAGAATACGCCAAAAAGAATCAAGCCGAAAAGACACACCATGGCTTCGCGTCCCCTCAAGAAGGCGAACCCATCCATTCCTGAGCCCCTTAATGCACGTGGCTGCGCATCCCGAACTTGAATATCCATCGCCGCCGAGCTCCGCCCACGGTGAGGTAGCCACGATATTGTGTAATTTCAGCTACTTAAAATGAGTAAAATAATTCAATCGCACCATCACCTATTAGCGTGTAATTCAAGAAGGGCAGCCAAAAAGGCCTGGACAAAGACTAGAACGCGTTCTATTTTAGTGACGTAAACGAGGGGAAAGCGGAATTATTCTCGGTAAGTACCCAAAAGACACCAAGAGAAATTCACTGAAGCTTTAGCGAGCCGACGCGGTTTTTCTATTTTCTACACAATTTTCAACACAACCTCGAGCTGAGGGGTTAAAATCGAAGTGGTAGGAAGCACATCCATGGGAATGCCCAAAGACATCCAAACCGTTGACCTCATGTTGAACATTCCGAGCGCGGATAACAGCGGCTGGTATGACTTCATGAAACCTCTTTTTTTGGATGAAGAGAGCCGCAAAGTATTCAAGATGCCTGCTCAATATATGTTTAAGGACATTCCTGATGCTGGCAAGCAAGAAGATTACACTGCTTACACCCTTGCTCAAATGGACAAGCACCGCATTCAAAAGGCCATGTTCGGAATAACCGACGACAACGAAGTAGGAAAACAAGCTCTCAAGAAATATCCATCGCGCTTTGTAGCGTCTTATCATGCAAACCCCAACAACGGAATGGATGAAGTTCGCGCCATTGAATACCACCACAAAACCTACAACATTAAATGCGTAACCGGCTTTCCGTCTGGGCTATGCCCTCAGGTGCCTATCAATGATAAGAAATGGTACCCCATTTATGCCAAATGCGTCGAGCTGGATATCCCTATCGCAACTTGTGTGGGAGTTCCGGGTCCACGTCTGCCCATGGATCCTCAGAGGGTTGAGCACATCGACGAAGTCTGCTGGTTTTTTCCCGAGTTAAAGTTCGTCATGCGGCATGGCGCTGAACCATGGACCGATTTAGCCATTAAGCTCATGCTAAAATACCCCAACCTATACTATATGACGAGCGCTTTTGCTCCCAAGCACTACCCAAAAGACATCATTCACTATGCTAACACCCGCGGGGCCGACAAAATTATGTACGCCGGGTATTTCCCCATGGGACTCTCTCTCGACCGCATCTTCAAAGAACTTGAAGATGTTCCTTTTCACGATGAAGTCTGGCCGAAATTCCTTCGCGGAAACGCCCTAAGAGTATTCAAATTAGAAGATTAATTAGGAGATGTAACCATGACCGCCCTCGCACCTCATACGAACATCGACGAAGCCAAATTTGTTGAGCGAGCCCGTGAATTAGCCCCCATTTTAGCTGAGCGGGCGCAACAAGGAGAGGCCCAGCGGGTCCTACCAAAAGAGAATATCAACGACCTGCATCAAGCTGGTTTCTTTAGGCTCATCCAACCATCCTACTGGGGCGGCTTCGAAGCGCACCCCAATACCTGGTTTGACGTCCTCATAGAAGTCGCCAAAGGCTGCCCCTCAACCGCATGGGTATTAGGTGTTATTGGAGTTCACAATTGGCAACTAGCCCTTTTCGAAGACCAAGCCCAAAAAGACGTCTGGGCTAAGGATTCGAGCGTGTTAATTTCTTCATCCTATATGCCCGCAGGAAAGGTTAAGCGAGTGGATGGTGGTTACGAATTCAGCGGGCGCTGGGGGTTTTCTAGTGGCTCCGACTACTGTGATTGGGCTTTCTTAGGTGGTTTTGTTCCGCCGGCCAACGAAGGAGACCATCCCGAAATGCGAACCTTTTTGGTTCCGCGGTCTGACTATGTTTTAGAAGACACCTGGTTTACTTCAGGGCTAAAGGCCACTGGCTCCAAAGACCTAGTGATTGACAAGTGTTTTGTCCCCGAATACCGCACTCATAAAATGTCCGACGGGTTTCGCCAAAAAAGTCCGGGCCACGGGCTAAACCCGGCTGCTCTTTTCAAGCTCCCATTCGGACAGGTTTTCACTCGAACCGTCGCAACACCCGCCATAGGTATGGCCGCTGGTGCCCTCGAATCCTATTGCAAAGTCACCAGCGAGCGAGTCGGTCGAGCCGACGGGGTCAAAGTCAATCAAGATCCCACGAGCTCCGAAGTAGCAGCGCGAGCGGCACTTACCGTAGACGAAGTGCGCACTACGTTAGCTCGCGACTACAATGAAATGATGGATTTCGTTCACGCAGACCAAAAGATTCCTATTTCGAAACGAACCCAATACCGGTTCAACGGCGCAAACGCCACCGACAAATGCGTTCGCGCTGTGGACGACTTATTTACCACCAGTGGAGGCAACGCCATTTTCTTGAGCAGCCGAATCAATCAATTTTGGCGTGACATTCACGCCGCGCGAGCCCACTATGCCAACAACCCGATCAAGTCCGCTCGCAACTACGGCGGAGTCATGATTGGACTCAAAACAACTGACTTTTTCATCTAAAATTTGGAGCGTTTCCTATGGCTGTTGCCCAGCTGGGATACCTTGGATTCGAGGTAACTGACCTCGAAGCATGGGAATCCTTCGTTACCCAAGTACTTGGACTAAGAGTTCACTCCCGTTTGCCTGACGGTGGCTTTCGATTAAGCATGGACAATCACGCTTACCGCTTTATTATCACGCCAGGCGATGCCGACGACCTAGCGGTGGTGGGTTGGGAAGCCGCCACTCCCGAAAATTTATCTGCTTGCTTGGAGCGCCTCAAAAGTGCCGGTACCGAGATTGTCGAAGCCGATAGAGAAGAAAAAGAGGCGCGAGGTGTTCAAGCCCTTTTTCGCTTCCAAGATCCTGCGGGAGTGCCAAGTGAGCTCTATTACGGTCCTACCCGAGCGGACGAGCCCTTTGAG
>CAXGXL010000225.1:0-6267 GCA_964013555.1 uncultured bacterium | reverse complement strand
GAATCGAGGGATTCAAAAAAATCACCCATGTAGCTCAGGAGTCCATAGCAAGGCATTTCTTGGTAGACAGCAATTAGGTCATCCATTTTTTGTGTTAGGGAGGTCGGATCGTTCCAGATCATGTCCCCGATTTCCAGGGGCAATTGCCAGAGAATAGGTTGTTCTGGGGGCATGGCATTGCCCGTGTCTTTTGCCGTTTCTTGAGCCAATCGGGCTGCCTTTCGAAATCGTTCTGGGCCGATTGCCAATTGAAGTTCCTTAATACGCATGAGAAAAGATACCAGTAACTGGGCCTTTGGGCTACGGAACAAGTCACTAGGAGAAGAATTCATGCGGCTTTTGCACACAATGTTGCGCGTGGGAAATCTCGAAACGTCTCTCGATTTTTACACTCGTATTCTAGGAATGACTCTCTTTCGCAAGAAAGACTATCCCAGTGGAGAATTTACCCTGGCTTTTGTGGGGTATGGCTCTGAGGAGGAAGACACCGTTATCGAGCTAACCTACAATTGGGGTAAGCACGAATACACATTAGGAGATTCATTCGGGCACATCGCGATAGGCGTCTCTAATATTTATGAAATGTGTGAAAGCATACGCGAAGCGGGGGGCCTGGTTGTGCGCGAGCCAGGGCCTATGAAGCATGGGGGAAGCGTGATCGCTTTTGTGAAGGATCCGGACGGTTACAGTATAGAGCTGATTGAGCGATCTTAGTTGTGGTTGCGTGAATATCAACAATGTCTTCTATTTTATCGGCGTATCCCCCAGCCATGGTTATTGCCACAGGAACTGATTGCTTCACGCACCATTGCATAACGAGATCGTCCCGTCGTGCCAATCCGCCTTTACTTAGGCCCAACGTTCCAAAGCGGTCTTCAACGAAGGGATCTGCCCCGGCGAGATAGAATACGAAGTCAGGATTGAAATCACTTTCTAGTTTGTCGAGGCCTCTGCTTAGCTCTATCAGATACTCATTGTCACTGACGCCATCAGCAAGAGGAATATCAAGATCACTCTCTTCTTTATGGTAGGGGAAGTTGGTTTGTGAGTGCATTGAAAAACAAAAGATAGTAGCGTCGTGAACACTTAGATTCGCAGTTCCGTTACCCTGATGAACATCCAGGTCGATTATGGCGATGCGTAGAATCGAAGTAGATGCTTGCAGGTACCGTGCGGCGACCATACAGTCGTTGAAGACACAAAACCCTTCACCTTTATGTGCGAAGGCGTGATGGGTCCCTCCTGCTAGATTGACCCCGACCCCATGCTCTAGTGCAGTGAGTGACGCATCGATGGTGGCACCAACTGATCGGCGAGAGCGCTCGACCAATTGCTTGGACCAAGGAAATCCAATACGGCGAATTTCTTTGGGGCTAAGTTGTCCATTGACGACTTTATTGACGTATTCAGTGGTATGCACTCTGAGCAAGTCTTTGTTTGAGGCAGCCCGAGGGTGTCTTAATTGCTCAGGACTTAGGGTACCCCGCCTGAGAAGTTCGTAACGCGTTTGTTGATATTTATCGATCGGAAATTTATGGTCTTCGGGTAAGGGAATCCCAAAATCGTCAGTATAAAAGGCAATTAAAGGCATTTTATTCTGGCCGGAAGTATGCGGGGTGGTCTGGTCCAATAGCAACAAATGTTCCCGTGCAAGTTGCGCAAATCTTTCCAGAGGCGCTTAGAGTTGCTTCAATAACCGCTTTTGGCTCCTGCACTTCTTTGACCCATGCCCGCAATTCAATTTCGCACGGGGTTGGGGTAGGGCGCTTTAAGGTGATGTGATAGTCAGCAGTGACCGTGCAGGGGGGAGAGCTGGCTCTTTGAGCATGCATGAGGTGATAGGCCGCTGCCCAATTGGAATGGCAGTCTAAAAGAGCGCCGATAATTCCCCCGTTGAGCACGCCAGGAAAGGCTTGGTGATGCTCTTGAGGAAGAAAGCGAGCTACGATATGGCCTGAGCTGCTCTCTATGTAGCTTTGTAATTGTAGGCCGTTCTTATTTTTAGGGCCACAACCAAAACAGATTCCATGAGGGCCGTATTCTTCTTGTAAACTTAGGGGTGTCATCATGGACCCCTATAGCACAGGGGAGCCAATCCCTCTAGTGAGTGAAGGTTGATCATGGGTGAT
This sequence comes from uncultured bacterium, assembly GCA_964013555.1. Lineage (GTDB taxonomy): Bacteria > Myxococcota > XYA12-FULL-58-9 > XYA12-FULL-58-9 > JABJBS01 > CAXGXL01. The sequence continues at coordinate 4,138 of CAXGXL010000225.1, read as the reverse complement.
GAGGTTAGCACAGTTTATGCGAACGAAAACACTCACGGCTGGAAGAGGCTTTATAAATTACTGCCTAAGTATGAATTGGGTGATACGACTCTTGGGCTTTTGGCAAAACGGCATTTCAACGCAGCGCAGGGGCATTTCGAGCGAGCTTTGGCTGCCAACGAGTTGGGTTGGGAGAGCTGGTGGGGGATGGGGAAGCTGGCACGGATGGATGGGCGGCTTCAGGTGGGGTTTGAAAATCTGCAAAGAGCCTTAGCCCTAAAGGGAAATGGACTAGAATTTTACATTGATTTGACGACCTTTGCTCTTGAATTGGGGCAGTACTCCTTGGCTGAACAGTATGGTCGCACGGCGGTAGAATATAATCCGAAAGACTCCGAACTACTTTCTCTTTATGCTGTGGCCTTGGCGATGAACAAGAAATCCAAGCGTGCCTTGGGGGTCGCTACGAATGCTTGCAAATATGATGCGAATAATTCTCGCACCTGGAGTGTTTTAGATCTGGTCAAGCGGATCGATCGAGGTGAAGAAGAAATTCCTGAGTCGATTCGATTTTAGTTGATGGCTTTTCGAAGTTCTTGAAGTGCTTCGATGGCACTTGAATCTTCCGGACAAATCCTAAGCGCACTCTCGAATTCAGCTATGGCTCTGAGAATAAGACCCTTTGCAGCAAATACTCTTCCTAAATTGATATACGGGTAGTGTTTGTTTTCGTAGCGGGGTGCTTTTTTGGCTTTTTCGAACCAGTTGGTTGCTTGGTTGAGTTGGCCTAAGTTTACCAAATAAGAGCCGATATCATTGTAAGGATTGCCAAAGTTCGGGTCGATCTCAATGGCCTCTTTGCATTCTTCGATGGCTTCTTCCATACGTCCTTGGACGCTATAGGCCCAGCCCAAGAATGTGTGAGCCTCCGCTGTAGGAAAAATTTCGATAGATTTGTGGTAGAGCTCGATAGCCTTTTCGAGCTTACCTCGAAGTTGAAGTTCTTTTCCTTCCGTCCACAATTCAAGGGCCCTTTTTCTTCGAAAGTCCATTTTCATTGGCTGCTACCCTAGCAAGCTTAAGAGTTCATACCTAGGAATATCACGATATATTGAGGATTCTTAACGTGTTTTCAGATGTTTAGGTCTTAGGTAAAAGAAGAGAACCCCTTTCGGGAAAGCCTGTTAAACCCTCGAAGCTTGTGCTACATGCTCGATATTGGTCACAACCTAGGCTAAGGAGTAAGCCATGACCCGGACGGTAATGTGTGCAAAATTGAAAGAGAAGCTCCCCGGTTTGGAGCACGCTCCGATGAAAGGCGAGTTCGGCGAGAAACTTTTCAATGAAATTTCGGCCGAGGCCTGGCAATTGTGGCTTAAGCACTCCACCATGGTGATCAATGAGTACCGTTTGAATCCCTCGGAAGAGCGGGCTCAAACGATCTTGTTAGAGCAAATGCAAAAGTTCTTTTTTGAGGACGTAGAGCTGGAGAAGCCACCTGAATACGTCGACCCCTCGGCGGCTCCTCAAGATTCCTCTAAAGAGTAGGCTATCCTATTGCGCCAGCGATATGGCAGATGGCCAAGCTTATTTTGCGAATGGTTTCGTAAAGAGCGCCAATAGGTTCGAATAATTCATCGTGTTCTTTTTCGTACCCTTGCTCGGAATCGCTTCGGTAGGTCGCTATTTCACCAAAGAGATCATCGGTCAGTGGTTGTTTATCTTTCGGGAAGGCTCGGCGAAGAATCTCAAGAGAAGGAACAATCTCGAGGCTCATTAGGCGTTCGATGACCGTTTCCATCGTAGTGGATGCTTGGTTGGTGAATTTCGGTACCCGCATCGCCAAGATAAATAACTCCGAAATCAATGCAACTCTTAGCCCGTGCAGTAAATCGAGATCTTGTTGGTACTTTGAAGCTTGAGCGGATAGCCGATGCTCTTCTCGGACCAGCTTGAGCCCCGCATTTAAGTCGAGGGTATCTTTTCTAAATCGGCGGAACATACGGCGCAATTTTTCGTATTTGGAGCCTTTGTCTAGTAGCTCGCCGATAGAGCGCATGTCTCTGCGCCGTTGGGGGTTAGGATCTGTCTTGAGTCGCTGAAACCAATAGTCGGGGTTCCATAGGGAAATGTAGGCCCCTAGAACTTCCAAGCTGCTCAATTCATGAGCATATGCAACCATGGCTACACAAATGCGACACCGCGCTGAGCTTTTGTAGAGTTTCAAGAAACGCTCGTCGTCCTTGGCTATTGCTCGCCCAAGACCTCCTACGGAATTGGCCCACAGGCCCATCTGCTGCAAAATGGCATTGTGAGGGATGGCTCTTATTTGAGATGGGTGGTGCGCGGGTTCTTGCGAAGCGCTTTCGTGCTGGCGGCGGACCATTCTTGACCCAGTGGGGTAGAGCAGATTTGGACCAAAGGCGTTTAGGAGGCTTCCGTAATTTGGATGAGTGAAGGTCCGTTGATTGTACTCCTTGATCGTCAAGAAAAAATCCAGAGAGTAGTCAGTATCGGTGTAAAAAGAATCACTTAACGCTGTTTCAGGTGGCGTAAGGCTCTTTTCAAGAATTCTAGAGATGGTAGCAAAAGCGAGTTGTTTAGTTAGAAAATAAACGTATCCGTCACCGCCCTGAAAACTAACTTCTTGCTTAAAGTGAAGATTGTTCTTCTCGAATAACTCCAAACTCGCTGGTGGTGAAACATAGTCCAGGCGATCCCGAAAGCTAACGGGGTGGGAGCCGCGCCCTATGGACTCCCCGTGAGTATCAAAAATAACAAGCTCGATTCCCGAGAGTTCAGAGGCTCCTAGGAGTCTTGCGAGTTTCATGCGCAGTCTCTCTATCGCCATAGATGCTGCAATTTGTCCCAAATAGCGTCCTGCATCGGAAAACCCAGTCTGGATACATAAGCGTTTGCGTCTTTTTACGTACGCGACGTAGTGCTTGTTTTCGAGGAGCTTTTCAATGATGGTCTCGCCGCGCTCCAGTGCAGTGGCGGTTTCGAATAGTGGCGATATATCTACCTTATCTTCGATTCCGAATAGTTTTGCATAGTATAGGGCGGTCAATACCGTAAATGGTGTGTCGCACTCCGCTATCAAAAATCGAATTGGAGATGTCGCATCGACGTGTTTAAAGATTTGAGAGAGGAGCATAAAGAGTCGTTTTGCGCTGGTACCTTCCGTTAAGATAGAACCAAAATTAACTTCCACTGGCTCTACATTTTCCAGTAAGTCACTTAGCTCTTGGAGAAAAAAACGCCGGTTACCGGAAGTGTCCGGATCTCCAGAAATTCCTACTTGTCGCCGAATAGCATTGTGAAGTTGAGTGGCGTTGAGGCGCACATGGGTATGAGCCATTGCAAGGCCTAAATTTGCTAGCTCACTCTTCAATATAAATAGCTTTGTTTGAGCTTCGATATTGGTAGTGATTTCAATTGCTCTAGTTAGAAGGTCCAAGATCTCAAGAGCATCTACTAGGCGTTGGTCTTTCGTTTTTATGAACTGCTGGGAGAGCTTAGCTGCTACATCCGTTTCTTTGTTGGCATCGGGGAGCAATGCTAACGCTTTTTGGGATTCTTCTCGTGTGATGCGTAGCCGAGCTTTCGCTTCTTGAAGGATTACTTCTTCCTGGGTGCCTATATTCAGAGCACATATGGACTCCAAGGTATTTTCATAATGACTCAGTTGTAAGACGGAAACTCGGATTCGCGTTAAGAGAGTGTCGTTCCAGTCGATATCGGAACGGCCGTCTAAATCGTAACCGACCCAACTAGCAATAGTTACCAATTTTGGGCGAAGCGATTTCCAGTTTTCGGGATAGATTTCCTGAGCTACTACTACTACTTGTTCGTAGACAAGATGCAGGGCGTATTGAATATTTTGGATTGCTTCTAAAGAGAGCTCTTGTTCGAAGAGGAGCGTTAGGTCATTTTGAGGTCTGTGGTGTCTGGTTGTTGCTTCTTTTGTGATCAATTCAATATCGTCAGCAGACAAGGGTTTGCCGTTCTCATTGCTCAGGCTGGCGAGTTGTGCGAGTCGACGATTGAGTTCTGCGTTGATACTAAACGTTGGGTGTGCGGTGATGACAATTCCCACCAATTCCCGTTCAACGATTTTTCGAAAGTTCTCAAAAGAAACGGGTGCTCCGTTTTTTGT
>CAXGXL010000224.1:0-6284 GCA_964013555.1 uncultured bacterium | reverse complement strand
CACGCACCTTGCTGCTAGCCGTGAAGTACACTCTTGTTTTATCCGGCAATGGACCACTTACCTCTGGGGCCTCTCCCACGATGCTCCCCTCGAGGCTTCCATCGCCACTCTCGAAGATTCATTCTCCCAAAACCAAGAGCAACTTCAGTCCCTCCTTGAAAACCTAGTAGCTCTCCCGCACTTTACTCATCGAGCTGGAGATTCGGCACTCGCAACCATGTCTATTCCAACTACTGAAGCTCAACTCTCCTGGGAGAGCCTCTTGGGAGATCGCCCAATCCTCCCAGCAAGTGAGCAAGAAGATTCACAGTCCCTGCTGGTTAATGAAACTGTCAACGATAGCTGGGAATCTGGCCAGTGCTCCTCCGTTCGCGTCACCAATACAACCACTTCACCTATCACCTGGGTAATAACCCTGGAATTAGCAGGTTCGCTTGACAATATGTGGAACGCCCAGATCACAAACCAAGAGGGATTAAGAGTTCAAATTGCCGGTGCCAGCTGGAACGCCCAACTGGAACCCGGCGCTAGCACAGACTTTGGTTTTTGTGTTTCATTCTAATTGGCCAACGTAAAAAAGCAGTAGGTACAGAAAAAAGACGCTGCTCTACCATAACGCGAGCACTCCCATTGCCCTAACTTCGCAAACATCCCGCCCAATCCCCCTGCAACACGAGATCATTTTACTTTCTCGAAATTTGGGTTAGGTTCAACTGTATGAGAAACCTACTGCAGCTATTGCTTCTCACACTCTATGGTTGCAACCAAACTGTGGTGGTAGGTGGCCTCCCCCCTGAGCCACCATCGTTCGAAGACGACATCGAGCCAACCCACAATAGTCCCACTGAAACGAGAAACACCGAATGTACTTTCTTCGTTTCCTCGATAGAACGAGGCAATGGAACAGGAAACTCATGGGACAATGCTACTAGCGAATTGAGCCCCATACTCGAACATGCCGGAGACCAACTCGCCAGTGGCGAATGCACTGAAGTTGAAATACGCGTAAGCGCAGGAACCTATACGCCAGACCCCATTGAACGAACCAAGAGCTTTGTTCTATTTGGCGGAATAACTCTCAGAGGCGGTTACCAAGGCAATGAGAGTGCTCCCAACAATCGAGACCTTAGCGCATTTGTAACGACTCTCAGTGGCGAAATCGGTAATCCTCAGGACTTAAGTGACAACAGCTACCATGTACTTCGGCTTGAAAACGAGGGAGACCAAGAAACACGACTTGACGGGTTGGTGATTCGATCTGGAACGGCAAACGGCAGTGGAATCGATGCCAAAGGTGGTGGAATATACACAGAAAAGAGCAAATTACGCTTGGTGGATGTGCAGGTCCAACACAATCAAGCAACATCGAGCGGAGCAGGCGTTTTTAGCATTGACGGGTCACTGGCCTTGGAGCGAGTGGATTTCACCAGTAATATAAGCGAAGAAAATGGCGGTGGTGTTTTTGCCAGCAATTCCTACCTGAGTCTTTTTGGAGGTCAATGGGTAGGAAATGTAAGCAACAAAGGAGGTGGAATATACACGGCGGAATGTCCAGCCCTAACCATCGAGGGAGCCACCTTTATTTCAAATGATGCTGACGAAGGCGGAGGACTTTACGAGCGCCTGAGTCAAGTTGTTCTATTGAATCGACTCACTTTTACCGCAAATCAAGCTAACACTCTCGGAGGCGGAATCGCCATCAATAACACATCCAATCCTATCGTCGGCAATTCTCAATGGGTCGAAAACGTCAGCCCCTCGGGCTCAGCAATTCACTTAACCAATGTCGTCCAAGCTCAGCTACTTAACTCTACCCTTACCGCCAACAATCCCCAGAGTCTTGGGCCCGCAATAGCACTCAAGGAAGCGGCAACCCTCAGACTAGTAAACTCGATACTGTGGAACAACGGTGAGGAATTTGCAGTGGAGATAGGTCCCCTCGAGAATAAAGTGACCGCCTCTCATTGCATTGTTTCATCGGGACCTACCGGTACTAATGTTATCAACAACGATCCCCTCTTCATTCAGCCCCCAAATGCGGGTGTCTTCGATCTCGGGCTTTCCGTTGGATCTCCTGCCATTAATGCCGGTACAACCGATAATGTTCCGTTGGAAGTCATGACTTCTGACTGTGCTGCACGGCAGCGCTTAGTAGGTAGTGCTGTGGATATGGGAGCCTTCGAAAGGCAGGACTAAATTCTCACCCCAGCACAAATAAATCCCATGATAAACCAGTTCGTAGTATACAAAAAATCTCCAGGTCTTCGCCCAATGAGAGCCCTAACCAACAAAGAGACGCAACAACACCTTCTCGTTCAAAAACCTAGCCATGAATTGCTTTGAGAACAATGATAGAAGCGTCAGTATCATAACTATCATCAATCACAATTTCACTCTCAAGCACCCAAAAATTCTCCTCCAGGTTATCCACAATAACCTGCTGGGCTTTCCAATGGTCTCTCGAGATGGACTCAATTTTGGTCAAAGGAGGTAGGCGCGAAGAATGGTCAAAAATGATAGTCTCATATTCATCATAAAAGGGCTCCAGCGCTCGTTCGAAGCGAGAAACATCCCAAGGATCCTCCTCGGTAGCTCTCACGCACTCAAGAGCTGCGGTATAGTCTTTGACGGACAATGCTCTCACTAGTTGATGCAACCCCGTTCGAATACGTGCCCTAAATGCTCGCATATCATCGGTAGGATGCGACTGTACTTGTGGGGCCTCCCTGGTTTCAACATCCGTGGGGTTAATGAGTTGCTCCCACTCTTGAAGCAAGCTCGAATCGACCTGGCCAAGGGTTGTCCGAAAATACGACTCCGCTTCGTAGATGGATTCGTCTTTAGCCTCGGTAGGAATCGTTTGAACTAGGGTCTTATAAAAACGAGAAAGGTAACGTAACAAGACTCCCTCGCTCCGCTCTAGACCATATTGCCGCACATAGTCGGTAAACGACATGTAATTCTCGTACATCTCCCGCGCAATGCTCTTTGGACGAATATTCTCCACCTTCACCCAAGGGTGCTCTTGAGCAAAATCGTTAAACGTCATGTAGAGAAAATCACGATTTGGCTTTGGGTTGTCGATTTTGTCGAGTTCCTCCAGACGCTCTTCATAGGGAACGCCTGCCGCTTTCAGCTCATGCATTTTATCGCGCTTCAATTTGTCGAGTTGTCGCATCAACACGATTCGAGGATTTTCGAGAACCGCTTCAACCAAGGTAAGCACATCGAGGACGTACGCCTCTGAGTCAGCTTGTACCTGTGGCAGTATATCCAACACGTAGAGCGATGATGCTTGATGCAACGAAAAATCATGCTGGAGACTGGTATTAACGCTAAGTTTCTCCGAATCACTTCCCTCATCGACCACGGAAACAATCCCTGCATCCTTAAGAGACCCCAAAAAGAGTGTCGCTTCTTCAACCAATTTATGCTTTTGGGCATCAGAGCTATGACAAGCCGCAATAATACTCAGCGTATCCTGCCAGCCATCTTCTGCGCGCTCTTGTGCCCCCTGTAAAATCTGTAACAAAAGACCGTGAGTAATCTTAAACTGAGACCTTAAAGGTTCCGGCGGACTCTCTTGTAATTTCTCAAAAGCCGCTAAATCCCAATGAGCATAATTTCTCTCGGGTGGTTTCTTCTTCACAAATTTCTTCTTCTTTTTGGGGTTTTCCCCTAATTTGGCTTCAGCCCGCGCGTTCTCGATCACATGCTCGGGCGCTTGCGCAACGACACTGCCAGCCTCATCAAATCCCTTTCGCCCAGCGCGGCCCGAGATCTGGTGAAAATCACGAGCAGAAAGCACTCGAGTCTGACTTCCATCGAATTTGCATAGTCGCGAGAAGAAAACGGTTCGAATCGGAACATTAACCCCCACTCCAAGAGTGTCTGTTCCGCAAATAATCTTAAGCAACCCCTGCTGGGACAACTGCTCCATCAAAAGTCGATACTTGGGTAAAAGCCCGGCATGATGAAGACCAACTCCATGGCGAATATAACGCTGAATATCCTTTCCGTATGGAGAATCAAACCTAAAGCCCTTCAAAGCTTCGGCGATTTTCTTTTTGTGCTCCTTATCACAATAGTTAGTACTCATCAGACTTTGTGCTAGCTCAGCACATTCTCGTTGCGTAAAATTAACAACGTAAATCGGAGTCTGTCCCTTATCCACCAGATCGGAAAGTGCTTCGTGAATTGGCTTCATACTATATGAAAAATCCAAAGGAACAGGTCTATCCGTGGATTTGACTATAGCAACCTCGTTTCCTGTGGTTGTATGGATTCCATCAACGATTCGTGGGTTGTCTCCCATTGTAGCCGACATCAACAAAAATGTTGCTTGAGGCAATCGCAAAAGGGGAATTTGCCAGGCGACACCCCGTTCTTCATCGGAATAGTAATGAAATTCGTCCATAATCACCATATCGACATTGGCTCTGGGACCCTCTCGCAACGCCATGTTGGAGAGAATTTCAGCAGTGCAACATATAATAGGTGCGTCAGAATTGATACTCGCATCGCCGGTCAGCATTCCCACATTCTCCGCCCCAAACTCCTCACACAGTGCAAAGAACTTCTCGCTAACCAGGGCTTTTATTGGACAGGTATAATAGGAGCGCTTGTTCTCGGCCAGGCCCTTGAAATGCATCGCAAGGGCGACCAATGACTTCCCTGAGCCCGTTGGAGTGTTTAACACGACGTGACGCCCCGCCATAATCTCCAGTACGGCTTCTTCTTGAGCCGGGTACGGGGCAAGGCCCCTTTCTTCGATTGCAAACAAAAATGACTCTAAAAGAGAATCTGCGCTAATATCCTCGGGGATCTTTGTAACCAAGCCCTTGGGGGCATCCGAAGCCATCATAATTTCCTTACCTCAATGAGATTCAGGTCAATACTCGGTACACTTTTGGATGCTCCTAAAGAGAACCCTGACACAAGCATTAAATCTCATTAGCATTTTTGCACCGTCATGGTCCTATTGCTTGGCGACCTCTGCCCCGCTGCATATTCAACGAGATAAAGTCCGCTTCCCCGAGCCACATCGCAAGGCTATAAAGCTCATGGAAGTTCTAAAACCAATCACTATCCAAACAAAGCTCGTATGAAATCCCCCATTCGTATTCAACCCCAAACCGCGGCTAAAAGCCGGTATTCAAGTGCCCTGGCGGCGTATTTGCACTCGCCGAAAACCAGCTAAGACACTGTAATATAAGTACTTTATCTGATTTCATCTTTTAAAATGTGAAGAATGAAGCCCATCGAATAGCTCAAGTCGCGTGGGTGATCCTAGACAATCGAGCCATCCCCCTCATTGCCCCTATTTCTAGTTGATTATCTCCGAACTCTGTGGCAAATGGCCCCTTCGGTCAGCCGTGGGAAGTGGTTCCCAGGCTTTAGCCAAGGAGTTTGTCATGGCGGCAAAAGGTAATCGAATTCTTATTCGTCTCGTTTCTGAAGAAGGAACCGGCTATTTTTATACGACTTCCAAAAACAAGCGCACCACACCTGAAAAGTTGCGCATGAAAAAATACGACCCCAAAGTCCGCAAACACGTTTGGTTCAAAGAATCTAAAATCTAGTCTAGCCTTAAGTCGACATTGAGATTGCCTAGTCGACATCCATCATAGGCCCCGAAGTCAGTTTCTTTTCCTCTGCACCAACATTTGTAGCAACTCTCTTTCAGTTCTGTAAGTAGGGAAATCCCTTGCTCCCACTGAACCGGTACACCTTCATTCTATCGACCTAGAACACTCTTTATCGCCTGCACTCATTGATGTTTGCGAGGTTCAGCCCACCCCAACGAACCAGGCCACAACTGAGAAAATAGCCCTGAGCTGGCGAGTAAGAACGACAGACTCCTCTCTTCTCTTTGGGCACCTAAACTGAGAGTCAGTACAAAAACCAATCATGGAGCCCCCAAATTTTGAGGAATCACCAAAACCTGGCGCTGCTCTTTAGGGGCCAAAAGAAACTGTATACCTGAAAACTATGCTTCACCCAAGGTGCAACGGCATTCTGGTAATCTTATCCTCAGGTCCGATAATGCTACATTTAATAACCGCAGTACCCAAGCCGCCGCACTAAGCAGAGATTCAATTGAGCACCACTTCATCACAGGGGACCTCATCAGGCCCCATCCAAACAACAACAAGAAAGTGATTCTCCTGGTTGATCGTGCATCCTCTCCTTAGAACGCCTAGAAGCCTATAAAATAGTTCAAAGCCCAACCCACTAGCCACCAAAGGCCTTTATATGGAATTGTCTCAAAACGACTCACTCAT
>CAXGXL010000223.1:0-6288 GCA_964013555.1 uncultured bacterium | reverse complement strand
CGTCGAGGTGAAGTTCACCCATACCAGCGATAATGGTCTCATTGGTTTCTTCATCAGTGTGACTTTGAAAGGTGGGGTCTTCCTTGGTAAAGCGTTGAATTGCCTTACTCATTTGGGCTTGTGATTTGTTGTTTTTCGGCTTGATAGCCAGTTTGATGACCGGTTCAGGAACGTGAATCGAGGTCATAGAGGCCTTGAGCGTTCCGTCGGTGAAGGTATCGCCAGATGCGCAATCCACACCGAATAGTGCGACGATGTCACCAGCGCCCGCTTCAGAAATGTCTTCCATTTCATTAGAGTGCATGCGTCCCAATCGACCTACCTTGACCTTCTTATTGGTACGGGTGTTGATGATGGTATCGCCTTTTTTCAAGGTACCTTGGTAAATGCGAAGGTAGGTCAGCTGTCCGTAGGGTGAAATCTCTAATTTAAACGCGAGGCTCAAAAGAGGCTTTTCAAGATCATTGAAGACTTCAAACGTTTTTTCAGTTTCGTCGCTGAGATCAATAGCTTCATTATTGACTTCAGTTGGATCTGGAAGAAACTTCGTTACTGCGTTCATAAGTGGTTGAACGCCAACATTCTTATAGGCGGACCCCATAAAGACCGGAGTAATTTGACGGGCTATAGTGACTTTGCGAATAGCGGCTTCCAATACCTCTTGGGTCACATTATCTTCTAGCATTGCCTCCATAAGCTCGTCACAGTGCATTGACACCGCGTCAAGCATAGCTTCACGTCGACTTTGGGCTTCCTCAAGCATATCCGCGGGGACGTCACCTTCGATAATGGTCTCTCCATTTTCGCCTTCGAAAATATAAGATTTCATGGAGATGAGATCGACAACACCTTTGTGGTCATTTTCGAGTCCGATGGGCAGTTGCATAAGAACTGAGTTGTGTCCCAGGGCCGTTCGCAGCATCTCAGAAACGTGAATAGGATCAGCCCCACTTCGATCGCACTTATTGACAAAAGCCATGCAGGGAACGTTGTAGCGCCGCATCTGGCGGTCAACGGTGATAGATTGACTTTGAACGCCCGATACGGAGCAGAGAACCAAAATCGCACCATCTAAAACCCGTAGAGAGCGCTCAACTTCAATAGTAAAGTCAACGTGTCCGGGAGTATCGATAATATTGATGTGCTTGCCGCCCCAGGTAAGATTGGTCGCTGCACTAGCGATAGTAATTCCACGCTCTTTTTCTAGTTCCATGGAATCCATGGTAGCGCCGACGCCGTCTTTGCCACGAACCTCGTGAATCGCATGAATTCGGTTCGAGTAGAACAGAATACGTTCGGTTAGGGTTGTTTTGCCCGAATCGATGTGGGCACTAATTCCAATGTTACGAATCTTTGAAAAATCACTTATTGCACTCACGAAAGTATCCTCTTGCTAGATTTCGGTGTCGTTTGTGGCGCCATTAGCAACATAAGTAGCGATATGCCAAGTGCTTAATTGATAAAGTGGTTTCAGATGCACGACCTCAGCAATGATCGTTTTTCAATAAAGAGAATACACCGGGATTAAAAACTAATAAAAACAGTACCTTGGGTCGTCTTATGGGCCCTTGGGTACCAATTTCGGGTGGGGTGGGGGGTATTGGACAAATTCGTGGTGACCGAAAGATTTATCCTTTCGGTCACCTTCGGCTGGAGTTAGTCGCTAACTCCCATCACTTACTTTAAGGGTTTTTGCGGCTATTTCGGATCCGCTGAGGGGGCCACTGGGGTGCAGGGGGCTCGAGCTTTCAGGAGGCATAAGTAAAGTTTGGGCTACCGAATCGCTTTTGGTTACTGGTGCCTCAATCGTCTTTGGTGCATTTTTCTCCGCAATCGATATCAAACGATATGGACGGGAGTGTTTCAATGCACACTCTGCTGCCGGCCTTGCCCATTTGTTTTGATGGTTGGCAGAGTTGTTCTGTCGTTTTCTTCTCCCAAAAGAGCAGAAAGCGAGCTTTAGATTTGAGTGAACGGGAAGTGCGGCTTTAGCCTACCGCCAGATTCCCACACTAAAACCAATCGATAAATAATTTCGCGATACGTCAAGGTATACTTGAGCCATCAGAGGCCTGCTTAATGTATCGGTAACCCAATTTGCTACATTCATTGTTCGGAGTAGCCAAAGGTGGGGAAGCATCATGTCGATCCCGGCGGTCAGATGAAATCTGCCGTCGACTCCCTCAAACCTTGAAGGTTCGTAGTAGTTTCCAACGCGTAAACGCATCCAACCGGGTATGGGAGCGGTTTCAATACCGCTATGAAATCCGAGTGTCCAAGATTCACCGGCTTTTTCATTGCGGTTCAGTGAAAACCCTTCAGGACCTCGAAATTGTACTTGGTTGCTAAGGTATCCCGGCATGACAATCAAGTCCCCGCTAAGAAGAAGGTATTGCGTTAGGGGTTCAAGCTCTATGGGAGATGGTTGTGGCTCCTGCAGTGGTGAGTGATCTCTTGGTGACTGCCTGGCTATCTCAAAAAGAGAAATTGGTTTCCATCGCGGTGACGGGTTGTAAGGGGCGCCCCATTGATACGATGCTCCCAATCTCAGATAAGAGGGACTTCGTACGATTCTTGGTCGAGATATTCGAAACTCATTAAAGGTCGCTTCGTTTTTTAGAGCGGCAGTGGTTTGGTTGAATGCGGTTCGAAGTGTCGCGCCAAGCCTGAATGGTTCATTTTGAACTCTATAAAGAACGCCGACTTCAAGGCCGCTCATGCCACCAGGGCCGTTGCCACTCATTCGTGCTTCGGCAATCGTGGAGTTGAGTAGACCAGTTGGCAAGCCTCCGAAGAATCCATCGAGGCTAGTTAGGGATATTTCGGTGGATTCAATAAAAACCGTGGAGCCAATTGCGAGACCGGAATCTTTGAAATCAACGCCGATGGCAAGAGCATGCTCGAAGAACGTGAATTCCGTTTCGTGGGTACCGTGGGTGGGGTAGTTGACTGGAACACTGTAGTGCCGGGTTGAGCGGGTCCAACCGATTCCAATTGAATTAATTTGGGCCGCTAGGCCCATGTAAATAGTTCGTTGGCGCTCAATCTGATCGTTGGTGAAACCATCATTTTCATAGTCTGTGTTTCTCAGGGGGTGCAAGCTCAGTCCAAAGATCGCGTCCCAGGCCCACCAATCGGTGTCTGAGGCGCTTCGATTCCCCATTGAGGCGGGGTTGAAGGCGAGGCCCGCCAGGCCTTCGGCTACGGATGTATACGCGCCCCCCAGTCCTATTACCCGTGGATCGCCCCTAACAAGAGTCTTCGAAATTTCGATTCCCTCGGCGCGAGTCGATTGAGGCCATGGAAAGAGGACAAGAAAAAACAGAGTATTGAGGATTTTCCAGGAATGCCGCTTTTGATTTGCTAGATTAAACATAATCTTTTCCTAAAAAACGTTTCTTGCTGTGGTCTGAAGCAGCCGTAAACCCCTTTGGGAGGCCCTAGCCTGCGACAATCTGTCTTATCGACTTTCTGGGCAACGAAGACTAATTCCCTGCGATAAAAGGTTACGAGAGTCCGTTGTCTCGTTCTTTGTTGGAGAATAAAAATGAAAAAATTCGGCTATTTTATAGTCTTGATAGTAGGTCTCGGCCTCGTTGTGGGGTGCGGCGACGAGGAGAGTGGTCCTTGTTCTACTGGAGACAAGAAATGTTCTGGGCAGCAAATTCAACTTTGTACCGATGGTGTTTGGGGCGAAGCTGAGTCTTGCCCAAGTAATGAGTCTTGCCACGATATGGCTGGCGATACGGTAGACCATTGTATGGCGATGGAGATGAACTAGGGATAACAAGAAGGCTAGGAATTGGGCCTCCAGCAATCTCTATGGGTTCTTAACCTTGCTCTTATGCTGCTTTTGGGGTTGATGAATCTAGCGTCTTATCGGTTGTAGTTGGTTCTTGTTGCATTTTGTTTAGATTGCTTGAACGCTTGGGGGTGTTCGTAGCCCAAACGAAAAGCACCCCAGCGGCAACCGCGGATACGCTAATTCCAATTCCCATTAACGTCGATAAGACTGTACTTTCCATCAGATTTTCCCCCTCAGTGCTGAATGTGTGCTGCTGTAGGAGAAAATTGCAGGAAAGAGGACAAAAAGCAAGTTAGTGGCCCGAGGAGCTGGCGATTGAAGGAATCGTAAAATTTTTTTGTTTTAAAGTCTTATTTTGCGAGCATTGCTGCTTGCCTTGTTCTGCAACCGTTTCTAGAGCGGATGTGTTGGAGCTTATGAGAACGCATGTTAAAACTAAATGACGGAATTGAAGGCAGGTAATGGCGCAGATCTTTCATCCAAGCACCAACACGATATCGAGAGTCAGTATTGGACTGGTAATCGGTTTAGTGCTTGGTGGGCTTAATATGCTGAACGTGTACAATCGGTCTTCTTACGTTACGCAGGCCGATGTGGTGCGCGCCCAGCCAGTACCATTTAGTCACAAACACCACGTCAATGCATTGGGAGTTGATTGTCGTTATTGTCACGAATCGGTAGAGCAAACCGCATCTGCAGGCGTTCCTTCGACGCATACCTGCATGACCTGTCATTCCCAGATTTGGGCACGTTCTCCCATGCTAGAACCAGTGCGGGAAAGTTACCGAACAAACGAACCGTTGGAATGGACTAGAGTGCATGACCTTCCTGACTTTGCTTATTTCGACCACAGCATTCATGTGGCGCAAGGCGTTGGGTGTTCAACGTGCCACGGTCCAGTGGACCAAATGCCGTTGATGTGGCGGCACTCAACCTTGCATATGGAATGGTGCCTGGATTGTCATCGCAATCCAGAAGAGTACATTCGACCACGAGAAGAAGTTTTTAATATGAAATGGGTTCCGCCGGATGACCAATCGGAAAAGGGTCTGAAACTGGTTGAAGAGTACGGGGTAGAATCGAAAACGAGTTGTTCAACATGTCATCGATAGATTTAAAAGCGTTACGAGAAAAGCTTCAAGGTGAATCCGGCAAGCAGTATTGGCGAAGTTTAGACGAGTTGGCCGAAACTCCTGAGTTTCGTGCGTTCGTGGAAAATGAGTTCGGTGTCGATGGTATTGCCGAGGGTGTTGGACGGCGAAATTTTATGCGTATCATGGGGGCATCTTTTGCCTTAGCTGGGGTTGGGGCAGCCTGCACCCGCCAACCGAATGAAAAGCTCATCCCATTCGTGCGCTCTCCTGAAAACACAATACCAGGTAAGCCAAAGTATTATGCGACAGCGATGGAGATTGACGGAGGCGCTCTTGGCATACTCGCAGAGAGTCACTTGGGACGGCCTACTAAATTAAACGGCAACCCTGACCACCCCTATTCACTAGGTGCTTCTGATTCGGCCATGCAAGCAGCCATTCTTAATTTGTATGACCCTGACAGGTCTCAGAGTACGAGTTATCGCGGACGTTCCAATACCTATGAAAAGTTTTCGGCCCGACTTCGTGAAAGGCTTGCGAGCGAAGCTGGTAATGGTGGTGAAGGTATTCGCATTCTTCTTCCTCCGGTGCATTCACCTACGACCTACCGTCTTCTAGAAAAAGTTGTTTCAAAGTATCCTAAAATAGGAATTCATTTTTTTGAACCAACGTTTTTGTCTGGTGCTCGCCGAGGTTCGCAGCTTGCTTTTGGACGGTTGGTACAAACCCATACGGATCTAGCGCAGGCTAAGACGATTGTGTCGCTGGATGCTGATTTTATGGCGCGCGGCGCCGAAAAATTACGGAGCGTCCGGGCGTTTAGTGCGGCTCGCGCGGTGGATGAGACCGAAGGTGAAATGAGTCGTCTTTATGTGGTGGAGGGCACACCTACTCTAACCGGCGCAAATGCAGACCATCGCCTGAGGGTTCGAACCGGGCGGGTTCAGGACATCGCTTGGGCTTTGGCCAATGAGTTGGGTATTGGGGATACAAAAGCATCCGGTCTTTCTAGTCTCGAATTGAAATGGGTCAAAGTATTATCTAAAGAACTACGAGCAAATAAAGGGAAGTCGATCATTCTGGCAGGAGAGGAGCAGCCAGCCGAAGTGCATGCGTTGGTTCATGCCTTGAATGAATTGCTGGCAAATGTAGGGACGACGGTTTGGTATACGCGAAACATTGATGAGACGAAAGATTTTGGGGAGTCTTTTGAGGAACTGGTGGAAGCGATGCATGGAGGTAAGGTTTCAAGCCTCTTCTTGTTGGGCGTCAATCCTGTTTACGAGGCACCGCACGATCTGCTCTTTGCCCAAGCATTAGAGAAGGTGAACTACCGGGTTCATCTGGGGGCACACAAGGATGAAACCTCCCGCTTGTGTGATTGGCATC
>CAXGXL010000222.1:0-6292 GCA_964013555.1 uncultured bacterium | reverse complement strand
CCATGGTTTCGGTTCAAAGCTGACTCTAATAGCCGACGGCTTCCCCTTTGACGACAAGCGAGTCCTCAAGCAGTTAAGTGGGTGCCCTCTGTGTGTGGTCTTGACAGGCCTCGGTGAATTCCGCACAAGGTTTTAGGTGAAAGAAAAGCACATACGAATCCGCATTGAGCAATGTCTAGCATTGGCGAAAGCCTCGAATTGCCCGCGCCGCACCTTTGGAGCACTCTTATTAGATCCAGAGCGCAATGTGGTTTTGATGGATGGCTACAATGGTGGCCCCCGCGGTGGGGGCAAATTATGTGGTGGCGAGGAGTGTCTTCGAGAGACGTTGGGGGTTCAGAGCGGGACACGAATGGAGATTGGCTGCCATCATGCGGAAATGAATGTCATTTGTAATGCAGCTGCCAATGGCGTGCGAACTCGAGGTGCTTGGTTGATAGTCACCGGCGAACCTTGCATGATGTGTGCGAAGCTTATCCATCACAGTGGAATAACCCGAGTTCTCGTAGTGGATGGGGGGTATGCGGGCGCAAATGGCTGTGATTATCTTGAAAGCCACAAGGTTGAAGTGATGCGTCTTGAAGGGCCCCAAGATCCACGAATCGGTTCGTCTTAAGTCATTTTGGGGATCTCCGATGCTCGTGAGGAGTACTGGGGCCTCTAGTCTCGAAGAATATCGAAAAAGACTTGGGGCTTTTGGCGAATGACATCTTGTTCGATAGCTCGACCTAGTCTGAGCAAAAGATGTTCTTCGAAAGGACGCCCCATGAGTTGAAATCCAATAGGGAGGCCATTCGGGTCGTATCCAACCGGTACTGAAAGACCTGGGATACCGGTGAGATTTGCTACAAACATATAGCGCATGATTTTGGTTAGGAGTGAGAGATCGGACTCACCGTGGGGCACGGCGTCAGGGAGTATCTTGGAAGCTGTGCATCCGGTTGTTGGGGTAACTACCACATCGACTTTCTCAAAGAGGTCATTAAATGAATGAATAGCAAGGGTTCGGACTTGTTGAGCTTTGACATATTGGCTCGATTTAAAGTGTCGAGCGACGGCGAGATTGATCCGAACATCAAGACCGAATTCGGCGCGCCGGTTTTGGTAGTGAGTCTCAAGAGATGTGGCCATCTCGGTTGCAATGGTGATACCGTGCGCAATTCGCATTAGATTTAGATTGGGGATGTCCTCTATGGCTACGAGAGTGGCTCCCCGGCGGAGCAGCGATTCGATGGCCTCGCGGCACTTTCCAACGATGGTCGGTTCGGCATGCTCGAACCAGGCCTCAAAAATACCTACGCGGATTCCGCTAAGGTCCATATCTGCTAGTCCATCGATTCTTACCGGTGGCTGTTGTTGACTGAGGGAATCGTTGGGGTCTTTCCCCGCGATGACGGCGTAAGCGAGTGCAGCATCTTGAATGGTTGCTGCAATGGGGCCGACGTGTGCGACGCTCCAGCACAAGGGGTATGCCCCAAATTCACTAATTCGCCCAAAGGTCCCTTTCAGTCCCACAACCCCGCACAGGCCAGCTGGAATTCGAATAGAGCCCCCGCCGTCCGCGCCGATAGCTACGGGGCAAAGGCCGGCGGCGACACTCGCTGCAGAGCCGCTGGAGGAGCCCCCGGTGATGCATTCTGGGTTGTAGGGATTGCGTGCATGCCCATGATGGGGATTCATGCCAGTAACACCTATTCCGATCTCATGCATATTGGCTTTGCCGATCAAAAGTGCGCCAGCCTTGCGAAGGCGGGTGACTACCGTAGCGTCGGTTTGCTCTTCGTTAGTTCCTAAAAAGGAGGTGCCAACGCTTGTGGGGTAGCCGATCTGGTTTATTTCGTCTTTGATGGCGATAGGAACGCCGTCCAATAGTCCCCGGGGATTTTGGGATTCAAAGCGTTGGGAGGATTCTTGGGCTTGTTGTAGTAGGTCTTCAGTATTGAGGGCGGAAATAGCGCGTAGCGGGGGATTGAGACTATCGCTTTGAGCGATGGCATCGATGATTCTCCGGGCCACTACCAGGGGGGTGGTGGTTTTGTTGCGATAGGCTTGCGCATAATCAACGATCGACCAAAACCGGAATGGGTGGTCTAGAGGGGGCGCGGACTGGTGGGCTAGGCTTTGGAGATCTAAGTTTGACGGGGCAGAGTTTTGTTCCGAGCTAGGATGACTGGGGAAATAAGTGGGTGAGTCTTGCAGCTTGGCGCGCTCAAAGCTCTCAAAGCCCATGTCATTCATGATTTTTCGTCGCAAAAGAGAGCCTATTTTGTTTTTTTCAAGAAGCGCTGCTACTAGTTTAAGCGGGGTTCCGGAAATTCTTGGAACATCAAGGTCATTTAAATCATAGGGCATGGAGAGAGGCCTTTGAAAATCAATGGTCTTCGTTAAATTGCACTTTTATAGCCTATTTTCGATTTAGATGGCACCCGAAGCGTAGATTGGCGGCACTTTTTTTGCGGTTGAGACTTAGCTAGCTGGCTATGGGGTATTCTCTGCTTGCTTCCATATTCAGGTAGGAGGCTTGATTCCTCCAGAAGGATGGGTACCGGAACCATTTTTTGCGAATTTTGCGTATACAACCCAAGCGCCCGCAGGTAGTTTGTCGCATGAACTTCGTTCGGGTTGTTGCTGGAATCGTTTGTGAGCAAGGAGATGTGATGCTTGCTCGGCGTGCCGCGGGGCAGGTACATGCGGGTTATTGGGAGTTTCCCGGCGGCAAAATTGAAGAGGGCGAATCGCCTCAGGAGTCGCTTTATCGAGAATTACGAGAAGAATTGGGGCTCGTTACGCAGGTAGGGCCTTATTTAGGGTCGAATACACATGCGTATCCCGAAGTGCGTGTTCAATTATGTGGGTATTGGGCAAGAGCAACGAGTCGTTGCGTGGAATTGACGGTTCATGATGCAGCGATTTGGGTTCGGCCTGCAGATCTGGCAAGGTACCAGCTGGCTCCGGCGGACATTCCGTTTGTAGAGCAAATTGTTGGGCATCCGTACCTTTCATCTATCCCCGTCTCCTGTTAACCAGAAGACGCACTCGATACTAGGAGCAGTGAATGGACCAGCCTTTTGGCGAACACCCCCTAGCCGGGAAATTCAATAATTTAACTCCCGATCATGTTTTTGATGCGGTTGAGGTTGGGGGCAATCGGTGTACCGGACGTTTTATTATTCTTAATAGTTACGAGAATCGCGTTTATCAACTAGAGCTCGAAAATGAGACAACGGTTGTTGGGAAGTTCTATCGGCCAGGACGATGGTCGAAAGAGACAATCTTGGCGGAGCATGATTTTTTGCGTGAACTAGCGGAATTTGAAATACCTGTGGCGGCCCCCATTGCCCTTGGTGAAGGAGAAACTTTGGGCGAAGTGGATGGGATCTACTATGCGCTTTTCCCGCGCATTGGTGGCCGCTCCCCCCAAGAGTTGTCTGATGAACAAATACGGATGCTAGGACGCTTGCTCGGTCGAATGCACAACGTTGGTGCCAATCGCACTACTCCCCATCGTACGAGCCTCAATCCAGATAGTTACGGGCGTGCGAATCTTTCGTTTATGCTGGAGCACGAGCTTATTCACCCAGATGCGAGAGATGGCTACGTTGCTACGGTGGAGGCACTTCTCGAGCGAATAGGCCCTTTTTTCCAAGCCGTTAAGAACATTCGAATTCACGGTGATTGTCACTTGGCGAATTTACTTGTTACGCCATTAGGCCCTACTTTCTTGGATTTCGATGACATGGTTATGGGGCCAGCGGTTCAAGACGTGTGGATGCTAATTCCCAGTTACGATATGGAAGGCCAGCGTCAGCGGGACGTCTTGATTGATTCTTACGAGACGTTTAGAGGTTTCGACCGAAATGAGTTGCTGCTTATCGAACCGTTACGGGCTTTGAGGTTCATTCACTACACGGCATGGATTAGTCGTCGATGGGAAGACCCTAGCTTTCAAAGAACCTTTAGTCATTATGGCACTCTCTTGTATTGGCAAAAAGAGATTCAAGATCTGCGGGAGCAGATTGCGCGCATTGACAATTCGTACTAGGGGCTTAGTTGGTGCAAAGGAATATTTTTTTTCAATACACGGAACTTATTTCGCGCCGGCCATTGGTTTCGGTTGTTGTATTATTTCTCTTTTCGGCCGCATTGGGAACGGGCAGTCGCCATGTTATTTTGGACAACGACCTTCGTCAGTTTTTTTCGGCCGATTCAGCAGATGCAAAATTCTTGGAGCAGCACCAGGCCGTCTTTGGCAATGATGAAACAGCTCTACTTGTTCTATTAGATGCACGGAAATCAGATGCGGATACTTTGGTTCGCTTGGTGGAGGACCTAAGTGATTCGCTGGAGAACGTTGAAGGAGTCGAACGAATTGATTCCATTGTAGATACTTCGGTTTTGGTATCTGAAAATGACGAACTGCTTATTTCTCCCGCCTTTGGAACGAAGTCTAGTTTAAAAGGTTCTTTCGAAGATCGGTTGCGGGTCTTCCGTAAGGCTACGTTGGGAGGAGAGCGCCTTGTTAACCCTGAGGGGTTGTTGACGCTTATGGTTGTAGACTTAGAGTCAAAGTACCGTGATGTCAAATTGCTAGGGCCTCCGGTTATCGAGGTACAGGATATTGTTTCTCGGGCTTTAGTAGACTCGCAATCAGAGATTAGTGCCTTTTTTGGCGGTGTTCCTTTCACCCGACACGGGGCTGTCGCCAGTATGATGGATGATATGTTTCGTCTCTTTCCTGTTACCGTTGTTATAATTGCATTGTTTCTTTTTTGGATGTTCAGGAGAAAGCATGCCGTTTTACTACCCATGGTCGCTATTTTGTTGAGCGCTTTGTGTACCTTGGGGCTGCTTGGTTATTTGAATATAACCTTGGATCCGTTGAGCATTGCTTTTCCTATTTTGCTTTTAGTTATTGCCGTCGCGGATGGAATTCACTTTTTGGTTCGCTATCACGAAGAACGGCTGGCGGGTTTGGGTTATAGACAAGCGGTTTTGACAGCCGGTGGGCGCATAGGTATGGCTTGCTTCTTAACAAGTTTTACCACCGCTATTGGTTTTGCTTCTTTGATGCTGACAAATATGACGATTCTAAGGTCATTTGGTTTGGTGGTGGCTATTGGAGTTTGTTTTGCCTTCGTCGTTGTTGTTACGCTTCTACCGGCCGGAATTGCCGCTAGTCGGTCTCTTCCAGTGAAACCTTCGGCGATCATTATTTCAAGTATTACCAGCTTGGTTGATTGGATGCTGAAGGGAAAGCGTCCCCTAGCCATCGCCGGTTTAGGATTTCTCTTAGCGTTCGGTGGGTTGTTTTTTGCATCTAAGGCCAAAGTTGATAATTTCATTACTCATGCTCTTCCCGAAGACCATCCCGTGTCGAAAGGAAATTTTCGAATTGATGAGCTGATGTCAGGAATCGTGCCTGTAGAGTATTCTTTTGTGGGCGAGCCGGATGATTTTAAGGACCCGGATATTCTGCGAAGAATGGATATTGTTCTTGCTAAGGCGAATGAGAGTCGAATCAACGGAATGGTGGGGCTCTCTTCGCTCTTAAGGGAATTGCATCTAGCCGTAGCTGGAAAGGATACAATCCCAGAGAATTCATCCGCGGTTTCTCAACTCCTGCTTTTGGTTGAAGACAACTCTGATTCAGGTCTCGCGCGCTTGGTGAACGATGACTATAGCCACGCTCGTGCATTTGGTAGCGGTCCTGATATTGGTGCAATGCAATTCATTGAGATCCGAAAACAAATAGAAAGAGATTTAGAGGAGGCATTTCGAGGCACCTCCGTCAAGGGGTACGTTACAGGAGTCGCTACCGTCGCCTCCTCGGCATTTACCGATTTAGTCAAAGAATTACTTTTGAGTCTTTTGGCGGCGCTAGTGGTCATTTTAATTTGGGTCGCGGTTGTTTTTCGAAGTGTCAAGATGTCTCTCGCAGGCATTTTGTCGAATACTTTACCATTACTTTTGGGGTTGGCTTGGTATGGGGTATCGGATGCATACCTTAATCCGGCTCCAGCTGTTGTTTTTTGTGTTGCATTGGGGATTGCAGTTGACGACACCATTCATGTTTTGGCTCGTTACAGGGAGGAACTTGCTCGGTGCGACACTCATCAGGAAGCCATTGGTCGGGCAGTTCAACACAGTTTAGGGGCGATTGTTATTACTAGCTTTATTCTGGCCTCTGGTTTTGCTGTTATGGGATTCTCTTCTTTTCCTGGAAATCAACAGTTCGGATTGTTGGGAGCGGCAATCATTCTTTTGGCATTGGTGACTGACTTGGTCTTCACAC
>CAXGXL010000221.1:0-6293 GCA_964013555.1 uncultured bacterium | reverse complement strand
TGAGAGCAACACCCACAAAGTCTCTGGATCAAGTAGCATTACCCAGTGCCTACGAAGGGGCTCAGGCTGCTGTGGGGCCGAGTGGCTTTGACTTATCCATCGTGCCGGGGACCTACGACCTCTTCTTTTTGCCTTCTCCCGGCGACATAGCGCGACCGCCTAAAAGGTGGGTCAACACAAATCTCAAGCAGGGGCGATCTGACACGACCATTGAATTGCTCTACCCTGCAGACACAGAGCTGCAAACGATTCAGGGGCGGCTTCTCTTTTCGTCCAATCCGGTCATAGGTGCAAATATTCAGGCTACAATCTCGCAGGAAGGTAAATCCGACACAGTTATATCCACTACCGCGACCAGTTCGGGCAATGGGGAGTTCAACCTTGTGGTTGGCCCCGAAGTGTCGTCTTGTGCACTTTCTATTCGTCCCGGTGACAACCCTCAAATACCAACTATTTCTTTACTGGACGTAGGTGTCACGAATGACTCTAGCCTTGAGTACTCTCTCGGCTTGGCTGACCTCAAGGTAGAGGTAGCGGTTCGAGTGACTCAATCCAATGGTTTGCCTGAATCGGAGGCTAATGTCGTTTTCGACGGAACGGTTGGTACGGAGAACCTTCCCGGAGCTTATTCTACTTCCATTAGAACTGATAACAATGGTTTCGCGATCGCAGCCCTTTTTCCGGGACTTTATACCATCACGGCGGTTCCCCTCAAAAGTAGTGAGTTTGCTACGAAAAGCCAGGTTCTTTGCGTTGCCTCTCCGGAGGCTCCCCAGAATTTATGCGGCGGAAGCAGTAGAGATTTTTCTGAACCGGTGGATCTCATCGTTCCCCAGAAACAACGGCTCGAAGGAATTGTTAGATCCCATTTAGGCCAACCCGTTCGGAATGCTCGCGTCAGCTTTAAACGCCGAACAGATACGATTTCTCGAGAGTTTTCAGCAATAACAGACAGTAATGGGCGCTACGGTATCTATTTAGATCCCGCCAGTGCGGAGATCGCCTACGAGGTGACGGTGGAGCCGCCCGCCAAGGACGGTCTGCCTCGGTATCGCGAGCTATTACCCGTATCCGAACTTATGGAGATTTCGCATAATATAACGCTCTATCCGCCCTCTTTTGTCTACGGTCGAGTACTCGACCCGGCTTCAAAGCCAGTTGCCGACGTCGTGATTTCTTTCTATTCGATCACGCTTGGCAGTGAAGAAGAACCCTTGCTTGTTGGACTCGCCCAGAGTAGAGAAAATGGCGAATTTGTCGTCGCTCTACCTCGGCAGGAACAAGATGATTAAGAAGAGTATACCGGGTCGCGTTTTTGTTGGAATATTCGTAACGGGCCTTCTGTGTGCCGGGACAATTGCTGTTTTTGGAAGCCTGATTTCAACTATTTATTTCGATAAACCTCCACTGCCCTCTGCTGGCGAGAAGCATCAAAGGTGGTGCATCGAGACGGCGATTTACCTTCAGGACTATATGGACAATTCCTTTGCTCGGCACGTAAGCACAACCGGGGTGCTTTCAGGCTTTCTTAAGGAGGATGTCCAAACGTGGAATGCTGAATTTCAAGCGAAACTAGAAAAAGCCAAAGAAGACTGTTTAAAGCCGAATCCGGACCCTGGCCAACCCATGCACCGTCTTTTTCTCGGCCTTAGTGAGGAACACAAGGCTTACGTCTTTTGGTCCACATCGAAGCGGCTGCTGCGAAATAATTTTGTGAGAGACACGCAGCTGGCTCTTAATGAGACTACTCTGCGGTAATCACGGACACTCCAGAACACTTGAATGGTGCTCTTTAGCGAGCCTTATGTAGGTCTCAGAAGACTGCACGAGCCCATTGCGCTCCGTGTCGGTTAATGGGCGAACAACCTTCCCAGGAGACCCAAGTACCAAAGATCCTGAGGGAATCTTTGTTCTGGGCGCAACCAAAGTACCCGCGCCGATTAGGCAGTTGTCCCCAATAACGGCCCCATCTAGGAGTATGGCTCCCATTCCAATTAAGGTTCGATTTCCGAGAGTGCAACCATGAAGGATAGCACGGTGGCCTACGGTTACATCGTCTCCTATCCACGTGTTATGACGATCCCCTGTGACATGAATCATCGAGAGATCCTGAATATTGGTCCGGGTGCCAATGTGTATTGTGCCAACATCACCTCGCACCACAGCCCCGTACCAAATACTAGAGAAATCACCGATTGTGACCGCGCCTAGGACTGTTGCATTCGCTGCGATAAAAACGCTTTGCCCTATCAGTGGGCTTGTACCTGCATAAGATAAGAGCATCTGTGCCTTCGTTTCCTGAGATTGATTCCCTTTGAAATAGCGAGTCCCAAAAAGAAAGCTAGTGCCCTGGGGGCGGGAAGCCTGCAATTGCGTAGTTCAACGATGACGGATCCAGTAGAAAAGGCCAAGTGAAAACTTGCTCCTAGCAGGCCGTTAGAGGAATCTCCACGAAAGGATTGAACACCATAGGAGTGGCGGCTGAGCGTGAATGCTTCGATTAACCAAGAGCTTGGCGTTGGCGTCGGCGCCAGATAACGCCCGCGACTCCTAAGCCCCAAAGCCAGAACTCGGAGGGCACACTGGATGGAATGTTCGTTGACACAGCAGAGCAGCCGAAGATACCGGTGCACTCCGGGTCGCAGTCGCAGTTATCGTCGCATGCTGTGGTTAAATCGCAATCACATACGCATTCGGGATCACAGGGACAGTTGGCGTCACAGGCAGTCGTCGCATCGCAGCTGCAAATCATAGGACCATTGCTGTTGTTTCCTCCCGAACTGGTTTGATCGCCGTTTTGGCCTGGAGTTGAGCTACCTCCATTATTGGTTCCACCTCCGCTGCCCCCGCCGCCGACTGGATCGCAAACGCCGGTTCCATTAGACAATGCATCACAGGTTTGGCCCTCGTACGGGCAGTTTGGGTTTTGTGGGTCGCACTCCCACATGCACATTGCGCCTCCGAAAGTGCTAATGCAGAGAAGCCCTGCCTGACAATCCATCGCCGAAGAGCATGATTCTCCCTCTCCTTGAGTTCCTCCCGGAAAACAGGCTCCACCATTGGATTGCCCGCTGTTGTCTTGGAGTCCAAAACAGCGTTGGCCTGCTGGACAGTTGTTACTTGCGTTCGGATTGCATTCTTGGCGACATCGATAGCCATCAGAACTACCGTAAACGCACACATGTCCATCTACACAAACGCCGTCCGTTACTTCACAGTCGCCTTCGGGACCCGCCGCTTCGATGCAGATCCCCTTGTTGGAGCCAGCGGTAGTATTGACTTCGACGCAGTTCTGATTCGCTGGACACTCCGAGTTGCTGCCAAAGACATTGCACTCTTTATAACAGAGGCCACCCTCCTCGCCGCCAAGGCAAATAGCTCCTTCCACGCATGCACTGGTGCAAGCTTCACCGATATCTGGAAGACCCTTTCGTACGCAGACTTGTTGGTTGCTGAGCGTTTTGCATTCATAGCCTGTAGGGCAGCCGTTTGAGCAAGATTGGGAACAATAGGTAAATCCTTCGTAAGTGATGCATGTGCCAGAATCGCAATCCCAATTGCCTGAGCAGGCACTGCCCAAACCGCCGCTCGACCCTGGGTAGAGAGCACATACTGCATTGACGTCATCTTGTTGCGGAATGGCAAAGTCTGCACCTGTAGCAGCCATCACCGCGGAACAGCTGTTGTTGCAGTTGTAGTTTGTTGTCAAACAGGGGTGTCCTAAGCCAATCGAGTGGCCCATTTCGTGTAAAATAGTGCCCTGGAGGTTCTCGTAGTTCCAGCCGCCTTCAAGGAACCCATTTATGAGTATATCCGTATCGGAAAATTCGCGGCTATTGCAATTCCAGCCACTGTATGGCGAAACCGTAACCCCCAGCGTGCTCCCTGCGCCCGATCCGGTTACCTCAATCCACTCAGCTTGGGATCTAACAAAGAAAACGCCGTTTTCGTTGGAGAGGTTGTTGCTATTACCCCACCGCGCGGAATTCGTTGAGCTAATGGTTCCACCGAAAGCTGTTAGCATGCTAGAGCAGCTCACGTTGCTCCACTCTTGGGCCGCAGAGCGCACCGCCTGGACAAAGGTATTAGCAGAAACCCCGTTTCCACCCTGATTCTCGGCTTTGAAACTAATGGCGCCATTTCGCCACTTTGGTGCGGTGCTGAGAGTGCATCCACACTGGGTGTCTTGGTCGAGGGTTCCCACCGGGCAGTATCCATTGGTTCCAGTAATGGTGTAGCCACTGCAGAGAAATTTATAAGCGTGAACCGAAAATGGCAGCGCCGTTATGCTTGTAACGAATAGGAAGGTGGCAAGAAGTCTCACTTTACACCCCCTTGCAGCGCAGCACGAATCCGCGCGGTAAATGCTTTGAGAGGTACGCTCGGTTCTGGTTGCTCAGGTGCGGGCCCAAGCCTGCCTATCGAATCATGGGATACAAATTCAACATCGCCGTAGGACGGGGCTACTGAGGCTTCTTTTTCGGTTCTCGTTACTTTGTATTTTCCTAAGCCCATTCCATAACTTGCGACTCTTTCCCGGAAACGAACTCCGAAAAAGATAATTTCTTCACCCTTAGCGAACTTTAGGGCGCCGGGGATATTGTAAGTGACACCATCGAGCGTGCCGCCTACTTGATACACTTCTATGGTATTGCCGACCTTTCCTTTTATCGCCTCTTCGACTCGCAGGGTTGTGAGAGTAAGGATTCTGCTTCTCGCGGAATTCCACTCCACGCGCTGGTCTACGACATGCGCATGTAAGATCACATCGGAGCGTTGGGCCATTTCCTCGGCGCTCGTTCGGAGCACCTGGGTTGCCAGGGCGGACGTGGGGAAGCTGCTAAAGCAAAGGCAGATCCCTAGAAATAAAGGGCTAATTGGACGATGCATAGTTTGGGTACCTCTTAAAAATGCTCTTGCTCCGGGTTTCGGACCAAGACTGCAATTGCCTCGACATGTTGGGTTTGGGGAAACATGTCGAACGCGGAGACCGATATCAGTCGAAAACCATTTTGTCCAAGGGACTTTATGTCGCGTGCTAAAGTGGCGGTATCGCAGGAAACATAGACTATTTTGCTGAGGTTGCACGGGATTTGAGAAATAAAGTCACAGACCTCCTTCGCTCCGGATCGCGGTGGGTCCATTAAAAGCACATCGAAGTCATTAAGGCGCCCCAGAGCAGCCTGATCGCTTTTTGCATTGGTTTCAATTTCTGCACCGGCACTGCGTGCGTTTCGCCCAGCAAAAATGGCGGCCCGAGTGTTGGCTTCATAGGAAACAACTCTCGCTCCGGCCCGCGCCAGAGGAATTGAGAAATTTCCTATGCCGGCATGAAGCTCTAGGATTCTTAGATCTGTTCGAGGATCTACGGCTCTGGTCACCTCGGCTATTAAAGCATCGTTTACTTCAGGGAAGGCTTGGGTAAACATGGCAGGTTCGTAAAGCAAAGTAAAATCATTAGCGTTGGCGTGGTCATAACGTAGTTCGAGGTTTCCATGGCGCCATCGGGCATGGTCGGTTTTCACCTCAACACCACCAAGTTCGCTCATCTCGAACCATCGGAGGTCGTGGCGAAAAACATCGATATCCCCCTCTGATAAGATATAGGCGGCCGCTCTTTGGTCCTGGCGTGAATAGGCAATACTGATTTGTTTTAATCTTGCTTTTGGCCCCAATTCATTTGCCGCCCAGATAAATTTTCCAACAGTTCTTTCTAACTCGGGCCAAAGAACCGAGCAGCCGGCAAAATTAACTAGTTTATGACTGCCTCGCTCGAAAAAACCCAAACGCCAGCTTTTGCCTGACCAGCGGGCGTGTAATCTCACCCTATGGCGATAACGCCAATGCACCGGCGGAGGATAAGAGGTTACGTTCCATTCGGTAGCGTCTTGGCCGCCAATTCGCCGAAGGTTCTCCATTAACCGTTGCGCTTTAAATCTCGTTTGGGCCTCAGGACTGATTTCTCGCATTACGCAGCCGCCGCAGGCTGTGACCGGACATCTACTTGAAACCCGATCCTCGGACGGCTCTATAAAAGCCTCAATCTCTGCGTATTGGACTTTCTTCCGGATGGCACCAAGCTTAACTCGGACGTTATCTCCAGGAATCGCTCCGGGAATAAAAACCACCCGCCCATCCCCTAAACGGCTGATGCCATCACCCCCCGAGCCGAGCGCATGGATTTTTAGCTCAACCGACATTATTGGACCGACCCAACGGCCCGACCTTCAATAATCGCACCCAGAGCCTTGTCCCCCAGCCAACTCAGAGCAGAACCGTCCCTCAAAGCGACT
>CAXGXL010000220.1:0-6298 GCA_964013555.1 uncultured bacterium | reverse complement strand
GCATTTGCCTATTTGGCAGATAAACGCTGTCTTTTCATAGAGGTACTACCGGTTCAAGGAAGTGGGAATCCAGGGGAAGTCATCGCTGCTGATTCGAGTGGCATTAGAGTTGCCTGCGGCGAAGGAGCTTTGTTGGTCAAACAAGTTCAACCTGCCGGTAAAAAACCAATGCAAGCATCTGCATGGGTGGCAGGACGCGTTGTTTCGCCGGGAGATTATTTTCGCGGAGTTCATTGAATTGACTTCGCAGCCAGCCGTCTCTTGACCCAGCTTCCTCAGGGCCATAAAAACGTATAATAAAACTCAGCTAAATGAGAGAATGGGTCTAAAATCATGGTAGGCGGCGAAGGTTCACCCTTCGGCAAGTATTTCTTGCTCAAGCGCATTGCTACTGGCGGTATGGGGGAGATATTTCTTGCCAAGCTTAAGGGGCCAGAAGGCTTTGAGAAACTTCTAGTCGTCAAGCGCATTCTGCAGCACCATACCGAAAACAAAGATTTTGTAGACATGTTCTTTGCTGAAGCACGCGTCGCTGCTCAGCTAAGTAACTCCAATATCGTTCAAATCTACGAAATGGGCGAAATCGAAAATTGCTTTTATATTGCAATGGAATACGTCCACGGCAAAAGTTTACGAGATACGATTGATCGCGCTAAAGAACTTGGTGAGCCCATTCCCGCAAAGCACTGTCTAAATATCATCTCCAAAGTCGCCTCCGGAATGAGCTATGCACATACCGCCAAAAATATGGCCGGCGAAGCCATTGGCATTATTCATCGAGATCTGAATCCTCATAATGTCCTCGTCAGTTATACGGGTGAGGTAAAGGTTATCGATTTCGGCATTGCAAAAAGCGAGATGAGCCAGCACCAAACCGAAACAGGGACCATCAAAGGCAAATTTGTCTATATGTCTCCTGAGCAGAGTGCGGCCGAACAACTCGATCCACGAAGTGATGTTTTCTCGTTGGGAATCTGTCTCTACGAATTGCTAACCGGCAGCAATCCATTTGCACGTGCCAATGTTGTTCTCTCGCTTGACGCCATTCAACGCAAAGACCCAGCACCAATTTCCGAGTTCAGCCCCCAACTAGAGCCGATTCAACCCATCCTCGAAAAAGCCCTCACCAAGGATCGTTACAAGCGCTATGCCAGTTGCGACGAGTTTCTCACTGATTTGCAGCAATTATTACGCTCTGACGAATTACCCGAACCCGAGCAATCTCTAGAAGATTATATGCGATACCTCTTTGAGCATAAAATTGCGGAAGAAAATAAACTGATTGTAGAAACAGACTCCACCTGTACAGCCCAACTTGAACAAATGCGAACGGCTGCCCTCGGGGAACATCACTCTGGTCCACAGTCCGACTATCTCGACTCAGATGCGGTCGCGACCGCTTATGTCCAATCTCCTATTGCAGCCACACAAGCTTCTCCCCAGCACCACCACTCGCAGTCTAGCTCCGTGAGAATCCTACCTACTGATTCCCAGAGCTCTATCCGCACTGGGGTAGGTGAACCGCATGCCAGTGCCAACCCAAGGCTTCCTTTCTACGCCCTCCTAGCCGCAATTATTTTGCTAACAACCGCAGGTATCGTTGCGGTTAGCCGTATAGACCCGAAACCCAATACAGTGGTCAAAGCGATTCAGCCTGCCCCCAAGCCGGAAACACCAAGTGCTCTGAGTAAAGCGCCCGATAGTACCACCACAGAACTTCAGAAACCGAACACGGAACCTCCTAAAGATAAGGCCTCAGGCAATACAAACAAGCCAAACAAAACACCAAGTACACAAATCGCTACAAGCAAAGCATCAGATAATAATGAAGCAACGACGCCTGGCAAGTCCCCTAAAGAGGCTACCACAAAGGTGGCAACAAGCCCCACAAGCGCCAGCGAATCTTCCGAATCCCCAAGCTCCCCTCCTGTATCGAAATTAAAACGCCCGACCAAAACCTCTGAATCAAAACGCCCCACACCCGCATCAAAATCGAAACGCCCGACCACCAAGCCCACCGGCATCCAAGCAAATGCAAAACCAATTTCGACTAATGTTCCTCCTCCGGCTCCGGTTCCTCCTCCAGAGCCTTCTTTCGGAAATCTCCATATTTCAGCGAGTCCGCCCGTTCGAATCACCTTGAGCGGTAAAAAAATGGGGCAAACCTTCGGGCTCAAAAACAGCTCGGGAACGCTTGTACTAGGGACGGGGCGCAATACAGCCGAGGACCCATTTGTCATCAAAATTCGGTACAAAGTCAGTGGGGTGACTATTGAATACGCCCTTGATTCAAACCCATGGGCTATTGTCCGGGGTAAAGGAGGAATTGGTCTGGGAAAAACTCCTCTAGCTTCTCGCACACACGGAAACTCCTCCATTTTTGAGTTCATCAACCCTAAACTGGGACTGCATCAACGACTCAATCTCAGATTTTCAGCTCCCTAAGAGCCAAGATAGGCATTATCGCGGTGTAAACCACCGACTTCCTATACAACGAACTAAAGTCCAAATTGGACGTATAGAGCCAGTTGATATAAGTCTTGAATCGGGGCCAATCTCTGTACTTTTGAGAAAAGATTGCCGTAGAAATGAAAGTGGGTATGATTATGAAATCGGAGAGTACACTGTAACTCTGGTAAATCGTAAACCGAATGATGCTTCGGGTAGAACGTCATTCACATAGCTTCCGTTGGGTTGGAGTATCGTGAATAAAAAAAGCCTTATCACACTGGTCTCAATTCTCTTCTACGCTATACCAGGTTCCGCTGGTGTCGATAATGAAGCCCCGCGAATCGTCCACGAGCCCTGCGAAGAATACGAAGTCGGCTCACCCTTTGAGGTATGGGCGAGATTCTACGACGACTCTGCAATATTTGACCCAAAAGTTCATTTTCGCATCGTCGCCCAGCCGAAGCTCCGCAGTAAAATACCATGGCAAAGTAAACCTTTCGTTAAAGACATCGCTTCTCAAAGCTTTAGAGCCAATTTGGAATTTGAAAAGAGTCAAGGCAGACTAGAGTACTTTATCGAAGTCTTCGATGAGAATGGCAATGGCCCTGCTCTCTTCGGAACCGCTACAGCACCGATTATTGTCAAGGGAGTAAGTCGCAAAGTCGAATGCGTCCAAGTCCCTCAAGTTTCTGGGGTAATAAGGCCAACCCAATCAAGTCCTGAAGCAGACCAAACATCCCCCCAAACAAAGCCGGCACCGGCACCGGCAAACAACCGTCAGTCCGCTATTGTTCAGCCCCCGCCCGCTCCTCCCCCAGCGACCTGCGAGCAAAAAGACGCCCCCTTTTACTGCTCCCCAATCGTTTGGATTAGCGCTGGAACAATCGCGGCAGCCGGATTGGGAATCGGGGCTTACTTTCTACTCAAAGACGACCCTCCCACACCAGCGAAGAACAACCCGGTCAGCTTAATCTTCACCGCACCTGACCCCAGTCGCTCTCTTGAGTTAAGGCGATAAAAAATGAAAACTAGAGAACGAATTCTTAGATGTTTTTTTCTCGGACTTAGCGCGGTGATGCTTTCCTGTGGTCCTCAGAGCAATCAACTCGAATCAATTCAGATCAATATGCCACTGCCATGGCAAGCAAATGCCGCGTCCTGCACCACATCGGTCCTCGCTACTATGAAGGTCGAAGTGATCATTAGTGGTTACGAACAAGAGCCACCATGCCAGCTCGACATAGGCGGAGATCTTCGCGTAATGGGCACTTGCCCTGGAATTCAACGCGGTCTGACCCGGTATCTACTACTTAGCTACCGACTCGAGTCTTCCAATTCCGAGAATACGGTAGATCTGGCTCATATGATAAGTTACGTCGACTTAAGTGAAGAAACTATCGGCGATGCCACCAGCCAATCCGTAGACCTTCAAGACAACGGGACAACGGGACTTTTGGTATACAAGAATTCTGATGTTGAAGATCTTCCTGAGATGAGAAGCCAAAGCGGTGACTCACAAATGAATTCAGCTAAGGCATGGGCCAAAAATGTTCTTTTGCGTAACAATGTTAACTTCGACCAAGACAGAGATGGTTGCCCTAATCTCAATGAAGCTTGCGTAAATACCATTTTTGATGAAAATAACCTAAGTAATTGTAATTAATGAAAAAGGCAGGTACCTTGTAGAAGTAGTAGGGCCTAGGAGAAGCAAATGCCAGATAAAGAGTTAGAATCATTTAAGATCGGCGATAGCCGGCGAGCCGGGGTTTCCAATCCGATCAGCTCCAAAACAGCGGAACCTAGCTTAGCATCCTCAGACTCGGTTGGTTTTGCTCGAATAGAAAAGATCCTCGAAGATCAAAGTCCCGAAATCACAGAGGAAAAACTACAAACATTGATCGCAAATTTGGAAAGCTTCGGTAAGAACGCAACCAGTAATAAAGACAAATTAGCTGCTCAAAAAGCGGTTGGTGCGGTCGAAAAAGTAGCGGATCTAATGAATTATTTGTTTCAAACAAAAGAGTCGCTTCAAACTAACACCCCGTAATATTTTATGTTTTTCATTAAGGAGTTCATTTAAGGAGAGCCGACTAATGCGTTTGTCCACCGGTTTCAAGAAAACGGATACAAGCGATGAAACTAAAAAGACCGAGAGAGAATATACGTTTTTCTGCTGCAAAGCATTATTTCGCTCCACTTTTTTCAACCCGAAATCGAACGACGAGATAATGTATCAACGTGGCGGGGGTCAACAGCTCAAAAGCGCTGACCACTTCCCCCAAAGAAGAACCATGAATCTGGTAATGAAACGTCCCCAGCGTTCAACCTTTTAGGAGAACAAACAAATGTCAGCCATTAATAACGACACAGGCCTTAAGGTTCAAATCGAGTCTAGTCGCACCCGACAAACTCCAAAAACCGATTTTGGTAGTGTATTTCAAACCGGACTTGCCAAAACAGCAGACACCGTGATGGATGCCGGCTCTATAGCATCGCCTTTCATACCCGGTAGCGCTGTTCTTTCGGCGGCAATAACCGGGCTCGGTAGTCTTAAGGCCAAAGGATCCGCCTCCTCAGCTGCTGCTCCAAACGCCGTGGTGGTTGGTAGCAACACTAGCGCAACTAGCAGCATCTCAAGCGGTGGAACCAGCGAGAATTTCTCGAATATAGAAACACTGGCCGCACAAGGTGACTCCGGGGCAATGCAATTGCTGGCCACCAAAGAAATGCAAGAAATGAATCAATCGTTTAATTTGCAGTACCTTGAACTCCAGCAAAACATGCAAAACGAGAATCGAAAGTTTACGACTTTGTCGAATGTCATGAAGACAAAGCACGATACAGCAAAAGCAACAATCAACAACGTACGGTAACTTTTAAACGGGCAGCCTGGGGGCGGCCTACCAGAATTTCAGACGCCGTGTGCCTCGTTAAAAAGGCGCGCGGCGTTTGTGTTTTTTCGACACCTGCACTACATTGACGCAAGTGCGAAACTACAAATCACTTTAATGAGAGAGTTCAGTTATGCCTGACGCCAGCCCACTTCCGGAAGTTATCCAAGGCATTGTCCCAGTTGCGCAAGAAGATGTCGTCCTGCTTTTGGAGGCTGGTTATCTCTATATGGAATTTGGAAAATCGAAAGAAGCAGAGGAGGTCTTTAGTGGCGTTTCCATGCTAGTTCCTCACAGCGAAGTGCCTCATATGGCACTGGGGAACCTCTACTTTTCTATGGGCCGGTTCAACCCTGCATTGAAAGCGCATAAGAAAGCCGTAAGCCTCAATACAGAATCAGCCGCAGCCCATGCGTCGGTTGGAGAGATTCTTTTCTTTCTCCGCAAACCGGACGAAGCTCTTAAAGAACTCGAAAAAGCCATCTTACTTGAACCGGAAGGTTCAGCTGGACAATTTGCCCTGGCATTGAAGGATGCTCACGAATTGGGAATCTTTGGCTAAGCTTTTGGACTAAGCCATATCAGAAACGGGAGTTTCAATTATGACTCGAATTGGCGGCGGTGGGCCTAAACCACCACCAGATGCGAGCGACGCAGTTAAGCAAACGCAGACGGGACAAACAAAGCAAAGCGCTAGTCAGGAGGCATCAAAGAATGCCGGCCAAGTCAAAGTTGCGGACCAATTTGAAATAACGGAACCACTGGCAAATAAGCTCAATTCGTTAGCCGGCAAAAAAGGAGTTGGAAAGCACAACTTCAGCAATGCAGAAATAGGTGAACTCGTTAAAGCCTTTGCGACAACTCTCAAACAAAACTCAACAGCTGACCGACTCAAACGCGCCCATCTCTTTGCCCGATTAGTGCTCAAAAACAAAAAGCTCAAAAAGCTATTTGGC
>CAXGXL010000219.1:0-6320 GCA_964013555.1 uncultured bacterium | reverse complement strand
TTGCCGGCTTAGCACTGAATTCTTCACGCACCGCAGCTTCAATCTTCTCTTCGGCCACGGTTCCCGTACCGAAAGTATCCACCAACAACGATACTGGCTCCGCTACACCAATGGCATAAGCAAGCTGCACTTCACAGCGCTCGGCCAATTTCGCAGCGACAATATTCTTGGCTATATACCGAGCGAAGTAAGCTGCACTTCGATCGACCTTCGAAGGATCCTTACCACTGAAGGCACCGCCGCCATGACGTCCCATCCCGCCGTAGGTATCAACAATGATCTTACGGCCGGTCAGACCTGCATCGCCTTGCGGTCCACCAACAACAAACCGCCCGGTTGGATTGACGTGATAGATGATTTTATCCGAACGCAGTTCAGCGGGTATAATCGGCTCAATCACTTCTGCAATAATCCCATCTCGCAGCTCTGCGAGAGTTACATCGGCAGAATGCTGAGTAGAAATAACAACCGTACTTACCTTGGTTGGTTGGCCGTTTTTGTATTCAAAAGTAACTTGGCTCTTGCCATCGGGGCGCAGATAATTAAGCACGTTTTCGTGCCGCACCTGTGACAAGCGCTCCGTAAGCTTATGGGCATACATAATCGGGGCCGGCATCATTTCCCTGGTTTCATTGCAGGCATATCCGAACATCATTCCCTGATCGCCGGCTCCTTGCTCGTGCCCTTCAAAGGTGTCGACGCCCATGGCAATGTCTTGGGATTGCTTGTCGATCGAAGTCAACACAGCGCAAGTCTCCCAGTCAAAACCCATATCAGACGAAGAATAACCGATTCGCTTGATGGTATTTCGAACAATCTGAGGCATATCCACGTAGCAGGACGTCGTAATCTCCCCGGCAATTATAGCCATGCCCGTTTTGACCAAAGTCTCACAAGCGACTCGGGCGCGGGTATCCTCCCGCAAAATCGCATCTAAAATCGCATCGGATATCTGATCGGAAATCTTATCGGGATGCCCTTCAGTTACAGATTCAGAAGTAAATAGAAAATCTTTCGGCATCAATAGTCTCCCTGAATGAATTAAGAACGATATTAACCAGCTCTCTATAACCACCAACCGGAGGTAGTGTCAAAACCCCAAATTCCCCTTTATTTTCGGTTGGCTGCCTCTTGAGCTCGGAGCTGCTGCAGAATTTGTTGACGGATATTAGGGGGTAATTTGCTCAAGGCCGCCGGATCTAGATTTCCTAAGCCCTGGGGAGCCCGTGGAGCCTCTTTTTTCTCAAAGCTCGACAACATACCTAAGTGATAACGCCTAGATGCCTCGGTTATAACGTACACCGATTCATCGGCATTTCCCCCAACATAAAATCCCGCTTCACCTTTGTACGAGGTTTTCCTCCCCACTTTCATCTCCACCTCACTAGAGTCCTCCAAGGTAACCCTTAGAGATGCCCTCGCCCCCTTGAGCCCCGCTGCTGGGGTAAGTGGGGCTAAACCTAGGGCTTTTGCATCAGCCAATCGGCGTAGACGCCTTTCCACCAAAGAGCCATCGAGCTCAAAATCCTTGGGCATCTTCTCGCTAGCGTGCTCAAGAGACCATGTCCCCTCCTTTTTCACCCAAGATATCCGCGTTCTACCGTCCTTAATGCTTAACCGAGCAGCCTTGGATGGATCGAAGTTCATAAATCGAAGACTACGAAAGTCCTCTACGGATTTTCTAAATAACTTGGCGGTAGAAGCAGAAATCACGAACGTGTCATTCCTTTTTTGAAGCCGGGCATAAGTCCCGTTTCCTTCAGCGGGTCCACCGAGAATCAAGACGTCACTTTTTGTACCCGCTCCAGATCCCACCTCGTATTCGAATCGGACTCGGTCACTGGTGGGACCTAATCCTGTAACCTCACTATCTAACTCCTTCTCAATAAATGACTGAGCCCGCAGTGACACTAATGAAGAAGCGACGCTGCGCGCCATCTCCGTATCAAAGCGAAATTCAGTTGGTAGAGCGACCGCCTTCGAAAACTCGTACTCATTTTCGGCGGAATCCGTAGGAACAAGGGAATATATCGGCTGGTCGGCTTTCTCATAAGAGAGCATTTTCAAAGATTTCTTGGCTTCGATAAAAAGGCGTTTCTCTATCCATGACTGCATCGGCTTTGCAAAAACTCCGGGAAAAACCCCTTTTGCTGAAAAGAGCGTACCATTGACCAAAAGCGGAACTCGACCGGCGGTCACCTTTCCCAACTTTATCTCACTAACAACCTTCCCCTGCCCCTTGAGAACGACGGAGGTAGCTTGTTCTTCATCCAGCCCCCATTTTGTAAGAATGCTCGGAGTCACCTCGGTGGCTAGTACAGTACTAGATTCCATCTTTTGAAATGCCTCCACCGCACGCTTCACCGCACTTTGTTGAGCCAGGCGGCCGGTCGATAAAAACCACTCGCCCCCCTTCTTTTCAAGAACAATGGGGTTGTCTCCTGTCACTTCAATGCTATCAATTACGCTCAGATCTACCTGCTTCATAGAGAAGCGTTCGATTCCACGCTCGACGCGAGCATCTTGCTGCCACCACACAAAAGCTGCCAAACACCCAAGTAGAGCCAAAGCCAACAGTGTCTTTGGATTCATCATTATATCCTTTTTCTATATCCTTAAGAAATCAGAGCCGCGCTTGAGCGCGCCGCGCTTCACGTCGACGCCATCGAAGAAGTCCCAAGGCAATCGCCAAAAAAGGCAAGCCCAAAATATTTCCGTACTTCACCGCAGTGCGCGTTGCATCACTTATCTCGTCAAGCGGTGCCGCACTTAAGCCGCGCGAGCGAACCGCCAAAAGAGCTTCGTCTAAGAGCAACCAATCCATTAAATTCAGCGCAAAGGTTTCCCCAGATCTCCCCAAAAATTCATCTTGAACAAAAGAAGAGCCCCCCGCCACAACCACACGCGGGTTGGTATTGCCCGAACTTCCCTGCTCAAAATGACTGGGAATATCCCCCGATAGGGTTACCAAGAGATTCTGCGGCCCCTGTTCTCCAATCATCGCCAGGGTCCAACGTTGGCGCGGATCTAAGTTGTAGGGTTCTGGTTGAATCCATGATTCAGAAGAAGACCTCGCCAGCACCTCAGCTCGAATCTTCGAATCGTCCGA
This sequence comes from uncultured bacterium, assembly GCA_964013555.1. Lineage (GTDB taxonomy): Bacteria > Myxococcota > XYA12-FULL-58-9 > XYA12-FULL-58-9 > JABJBS01 > CAXGXL01. The sequence continues at coordinate 3,211 of CAXGXL010000219.1, read as the reverse complement.
CTTTACCGTGACCGTCAGCGGATTCATGAATGGGAAAGCTATCTGGGGCAAGCCTCGAGTAAGGGGGTGATCTGAGTCAAGACTCTTTGCTATGGGCATAAACGGATACTGTACTGGTTGTTGAATACGCATTGCGCCCCTTTGCTCCATGATTCCAATCGTCGCGCATTCAGTATCTAAAACCAGTCCAGGTTCAATCTTTACACCATAGGTCTCGAGCATTTCCCCAAGGCCGTGTTCTGCCGATTCAAATTGGAGCTCCTGTAATTTCGGTTTCATCGAATCAAGTAGAAACGCAACCGATCCCCCAGCCATAATGTAGCTATCGACGGCCTTGGCTTCAGCCATGGTTAAAGGCGTTTTGGGACCGGCAATCACCAAGGCATCTAAATCTTCTGGTATGGTTGGTTCGGTCGTTAGATCCAGGGGAATCACTTCATACACTTGAGCCAGGAGACTACTGAGCTTTTGCAAGCTCTTCTCTAAATCGACGCCGTCATGCCCTCCCAAGAAAGCCACCTTCGGCATTCTCTCCCGCGCCATTTTCCGGATAATTGTCGTTAAGTCGTACTCAAGACTTTCTGTCTGCTGAACTACAGGAATTACTTCAGTCTTTCCATCGTATTCGATAGCCAAGCCCATATAGACTCGTTTTACCTCCACCGAATCATCTTCATTGACTCGAACTTGAAGCGGCGGAATACCCAATGTCTGAAGCTCTTGCTCGATTGACGTGGATTCACGAAATTGTCGACCAAAGATATCCTCTTTCACTTCTTTTTTCTTTTCTTTGTCTTCGTCGGTTTCAGCCTGAATGGGATCGATAAATTCGTACTTAAAATTGCCATCAGCCGATGCAAAATACTCATCAAAAAGGTCTCGAACATATCGAGCATTGGTAGAATACGGTGGTGGCATATCCTGCGTAAAATAAGCGCGAACGGTTACCGGAGCGGGCAAGTTTCTCAAAGTAGACCGCGAGGCACCACTCAAAGTGAATTGCTGATCACGGGTCAAATCAAGCCTTCCAAACACTTCTAAACCCGCAAGGTTTACCAACACCAAACATCCAATAATCGCTGTAACCCAAATGGTTGAATCGAATTCTTTTTTGAAATTCATCTTGTGTGAACTCCTATGCATGTTGCCGTGCTAACGAACGCACGGCGAGAAAGAGAGCGCCTACAATGAGACTCAAATAATAAAGAATGTCTCTGGTATCGATTACGCCCCGAGCCAAATTGTCTAAATGAAAACTAGTAGAAATGTATTCCACTATTGGCGCGATAGTTTGCGGCAGAAAGAACTGCAGATAATAAACAAAATACAAACCAGCACATAAAATAAACGACACGATAAAAGCTACGATTTGGTTTTCAGTAAGGGTTGAACAAAGAACCCCTATGGCAGCCAGCGCTGCCGAAAAAAGTAAGAGTCCCAAGTAGCCTGTAATCACCGGGCCCCAATCCAAATCACCGATACTAGAAATGACGAGAGCATATAGTACCGTCATCAAAATACATGAAAAAATGAGCCCCAACGCACCGAGGTATTTTCCCACGATTACTTGCGTATCTGTCACCGGCAGTGTCGTTAACAACTCAATTGTTCCTGATTTACGTTCCTCTGCCACCAAGCGCATCGTAATAGCAGGAATGATCACCACCAACATCATCGAAGGCGAAAACGGCGACGGGGCAAAAAACGAGCGCATATCCGCTCTCCCCATCAAAAAAAACGAACTAAAAAACATCCATCCCGCAACCAATAAGAAAGAAACCACCACGATATAGGCCGTGGGGGAATCAAAATAACTGCGCATCTCACGCCTGGCAATCGCCAAAGACTTAGACATGATTTTCTCCCATTATCGAGTTGTTCGTATTTCCTGCCGTCAAACGACGGAACGTGTCCTCCAAAGAGACACGTTCGCGGTGCATATCCAAGAGAATCAAATCGTTTGCAACCGCGGTTCCAAAAACAGCTTCTCGAAGATCTTCCGTGCCTTGAGCTCGTAGGGCAAAGCCCCAAGTTCCGGTCCCTTCTCCGTCCCGCAGGTCCACTCGTGAAATTCCTGAAATATCTGAAAAAAGCTCCCGCAAGTTCTCTGGTTCAATCGCAAAACCACTCTTGTTCTTGACCACAATACGAATAACAGATCCCGCTTGAGAGCCCGTAAGTGCGTCAGGAGTATCATCAGCAACTAATTTGCCCTCGTTTACAATAAGAATCCGATCACAGGTCGCCTGTACTTCCGGGAGAATATGCGTCGAAAGCAAAATTGTTTTCTCTCGACCTAATTCACGAATCAAATCACGAATTTCAACAATCTGGTTAGGGTCTAAGCCCGAGGTTGGTTCATCCAAGATGAGCAAATCAGGATCATGAACTAAGGCCTGCGCTAACCCCACCCGCTGTCGATATCCCTTAGAGAGCTGCCCGAGGTCCTTTCCAAGCACCTTAAGCAATCCGCAATGCTCGCAGACCTTTTCGAGACCCATCTTATTCTCGCCGACACCACGAAGCTGAGCAACATAGCGCAAAAAATCAAGCACCATCATATCGTCGTATAAAGGTGCATTTTCAGGCAGGTAACCGAGTCGGGTCTGGGCCGCCAGGGCATCTTGACCAACGTCAATTCCACCAATAAGCGCTGAGCCAAATGTTGGCTTTAGAAACCCCGTAAGCATTTTCATCGTGGTGGTTTTCCCGGCACCATTCGGCCCTAAGAAACCAACCACCTCACCACGGGAAACTTCAAATGTAATATCTTGAACTGCCTGCGTCGCCCCGTAGACTTTACGTAAGCTCTTCGCTTGCACCATCGGCGTCTCTTTATCTTCTCTCATCATTCAACCTTGAATCTAAATGTAGACCAAATCCCGTATGCTCCTTTGACGACATCCTCGAAAATAGAATTGCCCCCACAAGAAATCTCATACTTCTTGAACACAATGCGGCTAGTTCAATAGTCCGAAGCGGAAAAAATGTGAAGACTTTAGAGGATTGAAATCGGCGGAAACCATCCATATTGAGATAAATCAATTCGCCCACTATCAGAGAATAGAACCCCTTCACATTCCAAACGCTTCCTCTGAAGAGCCGGCCTATGCTGGTGTCCTCCAATGGATATGCGCCCTTGAGCATTGACCACCCGATGCCAAGGGAGCGATTCATCCTCTACACAAAACATCGCATACCCAACCGCTCT
>CAXGXL010000218.1:0-6324 GCA_964013555.1 uncultured bacterium | reverse complement strand
CCAAACATGATTTCATGAGTTGAATTGAGTTGAGTTGAGTTGGGAACTCCCAAATTTTTTTCCTCGGGCTTTCTGAACCCCGAGGAGTAACAAAGCGGATATTCCGACTTTGGGTTCAAACTCTTTTTTTTTATTGGTCGTTTGGGTACAATTCAGCCAGTTCTCAACTTGGTGGATCACCGCAATGATTTCAAAGAATTAGAAGCATTTCAAGAAGTCGGCCACCAATAGAAGGATGTAGTCTAGACGCAAATAGCAACTCTTTCCTTTGCTCAAGCTCCTCCTGGGGACTACTAGTTGGAGAAAGGAAAAAGACGAAACTTTGGCTAGGAAATAAGACCGCCAACCTATCCGACAATTCCTACTCGATTACTTCCCAAAGTGAGCAAGGTTCAAATAAAGAAGTCACTTTAGTTTTTTCTCGAACTCGGAATCAAAAAAACCTCCGTTAGTATTCTCACTATCGCTAAACGAAACCTGACTATAGCAGGCGACCAACACTCCGAACCTCGTACCCAAAATCGAATCATCGGCGTTTCGCAAGGTCATTGAGATCCTTCAGGTACTCCCCTGAAAAAGACTCCCGCTGCACAGTGACAGTATGTCGAGGGTCAAAATAGAGACTTCCTTCTTCCATGCGCAAAAGCAATCTCTTTAAAGATTCTCCCTCTCCCACTTTACCTTTATTTTCTGAATAGGTAGCAGCATCTTCAAAAAGAGCAGCAATTGTTGCTGCCGACGGATTTGCAACATAATCTTCAAAGAGGGAGTCCGAAACCAAATAGCGGGGTTTTTGACACATATTTCCACCGAAGTGCTCTGAAAGCGCCACATTCTTAGCCTTGAACTCTAACCAAGCTCGCCCATTCGTCTCGGGATCTTGCACCCAACCACCGGTTTCATCTGGGTGAGCATACACTCGCCTACGAAGCTTTCCGTGATTTTTGCCGCCGTTGTCCAAATCATCAACGAAATAAACACTACCTCCCAAAGTAGTACTGGTCTTATTGACGTTGTCGGCTGGTCCACCTTCTCTCGTTCTAATTGCACCACCATGATCGGTAATCATATCGCGAACTAAATCCAATGCCGGTGTTAAATCTTCTGAGGCCACCACCCGTTTTATCTCGACTCGACGAATCGGGCCCTCACCGTCAGAAACCCCGAGCTGGGGTTTAAAGAACAACTGGTGAAGTTCTTGCGTGGCCTCCTCATCAAACACTTGAATTTTCTCTCTAAAATGGTCATTGAACTTAGGAGGCATAGTGAAACCATGCATATTCTTTCGCAATGCAGGCGCCCACTTATTGCTTAATCCTTCAGAAGACATGGCTTTGTCCGCAAATAGGTACTTCCCGCAAGAAGTCGCACGAGCACTGTAAGCGTCATCCAAACGCCCCAATATCTTGTGAACAAGGCTCGAATTATTCCCTACCTCGGACTCCGGAGCCTTAAGTTCCAAAAAGGAAGCCCCCGCAACATTAAGCGTATTCCCCGTTTGATTGTGCTTAATCTTTAAATTCCTATCACCAGTCACCTGGAGTGTCGTCGTGGAAGGGATTTTGGGCGGCACCGAGCTATACGGCGAAACACCAACATTGGAAACCCTTACATTTCCAAGTAGTGCCGGTTGAGAACCCAAGGTTCCCAGTGAAGCCCGCAGCACCCCACTATTTCTAAACAGGCGACCAAGCATTAAATACCTCCTAGCTTGCAACGAATTTTCGACTCCCTACGAGTACCCTTTTGTTTGGGGCTATCCCTCTACGCTCCGGTCGAAAGCCTAAGACAAAACCTTCCCGTAGTTGCGCAAAGTGACACTCCCATCGCAGCGGTAAATTGAAATGACTCTACGGTGCTGGCCATCAACCAGTTGGGTCCGAAATCGAAAAGCATCATCGACTTGGACTGAGCAGGGTTTTTCGTTGTCCGAAGCTTTCACCTAGCACTCGAAACTGCCAGACAACAAACGAACCAAATCCCCCAACAAGACCTGTCGCAGAGGTCTCAATCCTGCTATTTCGATAGTCAAGTCCACCACTTCAATTCATCTAAAACCGAGAGCCCGAAGGTGTTAATGGTGTGGGGTACCTCGATTGCCATTCTTAACGGCGTAGCCAAAAAAGTCCTTCACTTCGGTCAAGACCTCTTTGTTGCTTAGTTTCGTTCCCTTACTCTTCTGGGAATCCTCGGGTTTAAAATCGCCGTATTCAAGGCTAGCTGCATCAAGTGCCACAAACTCATCGTGAGCTGCCTTGAAGATATCTCTTGCGATATCCGTGCACAGAAAACTTGTGATAGAGCTGGTGGTTTTCTTTTTCCCATCGGGAAAAACAACAAAAGGCTTTTCAGCTCCCATACCAGCCTTGAAATCCCTAAAGCCATCGGACAACTGCTTAAAATAAGGAAGTTCAAAATCGCTGGCGGCTATTGGCTCCGGCGCCGATAAGCCCGATTTATTTGTTAGATTGTAGAGTATATTTCCGATGTTATACATGCCCGTATCTGGCTGCAAATAAACAACGTCTTTGACCCGTCCCAACATCATAATGCCGGTGCATTGGGAACAAGATTCCAGCGAGGTGTAAATGGTGACATCTTCAAGCATGTCACCATACTTTTTGCTTTCGTGTTCGGTTCGACCTGAGCTATTCGATCGGCGGCTGTCCTGTACTTGATTGAGGTCAAACACGCGCTTTACCAAACGCGCTTCGGCATGCTCCATGGAACTCCTAAAAAGAGCATTGTGATTGAAATCAAAATCAATGACCTCTCCATTTCTATCTACTGCAATAGCGGCAATATTGTGCCCTTTGTAATCGTGACCACCGCTATAAGTTCCGTTGGTCTGCCTTTGCCCCTCACGCCATGGATAAGTCCCATCAGCCCCGTATTTGTTGCCGTTCCATTCTTTATACATGAGGGCCATGAGCATTAACGAATAGAGCTTGTGGCGCTCTTTTTCTTGTGGAGAGAACTTATGGACAGCAACCGCCGCCACTTCGCCAACCGTCTTAGTACGAAAATCTCCCAAAGCTTCAATTTGGTCCTGAGTTAAGGCGGTACTGCCAACTGAGTGATTGCAACCAACATGGCTCGCGGCACTACTAGGGGCAAGAACCCCTGCAAGCGGCCCGTTGGAAGGTCCATCCACCTTCTGAGCAACCAATTTTTTGGAAGAAAGAGAATCGACAGGTTCCAATCGTAAAGATGTCGTTCCTGATTTACCGGACACGACTTGAGATTTGGAGTTCGCACAAAAAGTTTCGGGGGGAGTACTTACAGTGGTGGCTACGTGCATCGCTTTCATTGTTCAACCTCTAAACCGGCTCGCTTATCGGAACAAAACTTATCGGTGAAAAATAGGAGCTGTTGCGAGAAAGGTTGCAGCGTGATCAAATGGATTACTCCCTAGGAGTGATTGGCACCGCAAACTCTGAGGCTACGGCCTGCCAAAAGCGGCGCTAATGCCAGGACCGCCGGCCCAAAGCCCTCTAAAATAGGTAACTTAAGAGACATTTAGGGACACTCTAGCTCTTTTAGTTCCGCGTTAATCTGCCATCAAGGTGAGCTTCATCAATCCCTAAGCAAAATCCCCTCCAGCAGCATGTCGGCTAACTGGTTTGATGTTTTGACGGCCATTTTAGAATCCCGCGCCAATTGCCCTGCAATCGTTAAGGAGCTCAAACCATGGGCCAACGACCAAGAGCCAACCGCCAACTCTATCGCAGAATAATCCTTTCGGACCGAACCCTGATTTTGGCAGGCATCAAGTATCCCAACCAAGATCTTGAATACCCCAACGGCGGCTTCCTGAAGTGCCGGGTACTTATGCTTGGAGTCCTGCCAAAAATTACCGAACATGAGCTGATAGTGAAAGGGGCGTTCAACTGCAAACTCCACCACCTCTTCCGCTAGAGTTCGTAGATGGCGGATAGCATCGGTACCCTCCTTTTTTTGTCTCGTTAAGAGCCTCGTGTGTAAAACCGTAAAACCCTCTTCAGCGATTGCCGCAAGAAGCGTGTTTTTATCCGCGAAATGGCGATAAGGAGCACCGTGAGTGACTTGGGCCCGACGTGCTAACTCACGCATTGTAAATTCATAGCTTCCACGCTCCTCTATCAGAGAAAGGGCTTCCTTGAGAAGAACTTGCTTAAGATTGCCATGATGATATTTCGAGCTGCCGGATTCCATCTTATTTTACCCTGGTAATTGAATCTTCGGACCCTGTCCGTCTGTCTAGATTAGTACATTGCCTCAAAACGCTCAAATTAGTTTTTCTAGGAAAAGTAACCTCGGCCTGCAAACCACAACCTACAAACCGAGGTTTATTGCCAAGAGCACTTAGCCTTCAACCGCCTTACAAATTTCATAGGGCTTCGCACAATGATTCAAATTTCGGTAACATCGATACCCTTCTTCTTGATTGCACAAGTGGTCAAACCATTGATAACCATCTCTAAAGCAACTCACGTGATTTCCATCGGGTCCGGTTTCATACCTCATAAAAAGCTCTTGACCTCTTTCGGGCGTCGCGCATTCATAGCCTTCACCGCAATTGACCTTGCCTAACTCAGGCAAACAGACTCCATGACAAACCCCATAGTCACCACCCACTTCAGAGCAAATGAGGTGGGCATCTTCCCCATCTTCCGGAATATTATCTGAACGGCCCACAATAGAACATGTACTACTTCCCGCATTCGGCGTGCAAAGCTTAGCTTCTTCGGCAGCGCAATTGAAGGTTCCACCGGAGTCCAAGTCTCCACAAAGCTCAGCTTCAACTCCGCACCAACCAATAGGTTTCGCGCAGCGCTTGCCAGAACTTAAAGCCATGCAGGAAAAACCATCAGTGCAATCCCTGTCGTCTTCGCACGACTCATCGCCCGCACGATTCAACCAACCAACGGAGTTTATCAAGCAGGTTTCACCATTCGCGCAGCTATCTTGCTCTCCAATATTTGCTCCATCGCATACCGCTTTGCACCTGAAGTCGTAACCCTCTTGGGTATTGCGGTCGTAAGCCGTTGGCTGGCAAGTGCCTTGCCCCTCGGCGCAATCCCTTTGATTATCGTAACATCGGTGGTTTCGTTGAGCCGTTTTTTGAAAACAAAAATTCCCAGCGCTTAGACTCACACAACGACCTTCGCCACACGTGGAATCTTGACCCTCCACTTCACAAGGAGTCAGGCAATGTCGTTGCCCCCCCGCAATGGTCGCCACACAAGCCAAGCCTTCGTCACAAACGCTTTGAGAAGAGCTGTCATCGCTCTGGACAAAACACGCTTCAAACTCGGCGCTCCCCTCTTCAGCTGGTAAGTCATTTTCACCGGAACGATTCACCAAGGTTCTAAGCTCTAGATCCAAGGACATCTTCGACAAAGTAGCCCCAGAGAAAAGTCGCATATTCGATGCATCAATCTGCACGCCCAAAGGCGTACCGCCTCTACTCGTATACTTTTCTGGAATCGCTCCGGCAACAGTTGGAAATGTCCAACCGTATTGCTCGGCATAATTTATTGCATCTTGCGTCGTGGCTGATTCACGCCCAGCGTTTTGCCAAAGAACACCAATAACGAGAATGCCATTGTCCTTGTGTTTAAGGTATAAGTCATTAAGAAAAGAGGAAGAACTATGAGAAAAAGGACACCAGGCGGCCGATTGATAAATCAAAATACCCTTAAGCGTACCGCCATGCTCTGCATTCATGCCGTAGAGATCGCTCATTTCAAGCAGATTATTTTCTCCTGCGATGTCCAGAGCCGCTTGATTGGCCGGCTCGAAGGAGAAATCTTCTACTAAGGTACCAGGCTCACTGCTATCGCCGTAAGGCCCGCAAGGATAGGTCCAACACGGCTTGCAATCACTCGTATCAAGGGTGCAACTATCAGTACAGCCCACAGTCCCGCCGGCTAATTGATTTTCAAATGCAGGTAAACCGGCGCAGCTAGGGTTGGAAATAAGAGTACCATCGCACTCCTCCCCCTCATCAAGTTGGCCGTTGCCACAACACGTAGTGTTATCGTTGGTCGTGTCCGAGTCGCAAACACCGCAATCGTCAAAAAGAGCATCACCGCCCCAAACTCCAGCACAATCTTGGACGCAATCATTGGAAGAGTCGGCGTCGCAGGTGCCGCAATTGTCCGCTAGCGCGGGACCACCCCAAACACCGGCACAATCTTGAGTACAATCGTTGGAAGAATCGCTATCACAAGTACCGCACTCATCAGAAAAAGCATCACCACCCCAAACTCCAGCACAATCTTGGACGCAATCATTGGAAGAGTCGGCGTCGCAGGTGCCGCAATTGTCCGCTAGCGCGGG
>CAXGXL010000217.1:0-6344 GCA_964013555.1 uncultured bacterium | reverse complement strand
AACTTTTGAACCAACTCGCACAGGAACAACCTAATAACGATATCGTGGTCGCAGCTGGAGATATGAAAGGCAAAGTTGCTTTCCTCTTTCCGGGGCAGGGCAGTCAATGTGTGGCGATGGGATCTGGTCTCTACGAAGCCTTTCCCGTTTTTAGAGAAGCCCTCGATGAGATCTGCTCTCTAATGGATGCGCACCTCGACAAGCCTCTCTTTGAGGTTCTTTTTGAGAACGCGTCTGCTGGTGAAGATGCTCTTTTGAATCAGACCGCCTACACCCAACCTGCTCTTTTTGCGATTGAGGTGGCCATGGCCAAAGCCTGGCTTTCGTGGGGAGTGGTAGCGGACTTTGTGATTGGTCATTCCATTGGGGAGTTAAGCGCTGCCTATATCTCTGGGGTTTTCTCCTTAGAGGATGCGGTTCGGCTGGTATGTGCTCGTGGGCGCTTGATGCAAAGCTGCCAAGGGGGCGGAGCGATGGCGTCGATTGAGGCCACCGAGATGGAAGTAAAGTCCATAATGGATTCAGTGGAGGGCGTCCTTGATATTGCGAGTCTTAACGGTCTGCGCCAGACGGTCGTCAGTGGTAGCTCCTCTTCGGTTGATTGGATTTGCGAAGCGTTTAGAAAAGAGGAAAGAAAAGCAACGCGTCTGAATGTTTCGCATGCATTTCATAGCGCTCATATGGATCCCATTTTGGAAGAATTTCGCCAGGTGGCCGAGTCGTGTTCTTTTAAGATGCCGAGTATTCCCATTATTAGCAATGTAACCGGAGCCCTCGCGAAGCCCGAAGAAGTGATGTCGGCAGAGTATTGGGTTAGGCACGTTCGTGATGCTGTGCGTTTTTCCAACGGAATGGAATCCCTCTACGATTTGGGAGCTCGCCTATTCTTGGAGTGCGGTCCCCAAAGAGTTTTGGCGGGAATGGGTAGAAATTGCCTTGGGGAGGCGCCAGCGGTTTTCGTTTCAAGTCATCGTAAAGATCAGGATGAAGCGAAGACGCTCTCGTTGGCCCTTAGTCAGATGTACGTTGAGGGGGCGAGTATTGATTGGGGGCGGCTGACTCAAAGGGGGACTCGGTGGGTTGATTTGCCGACCTACGCTTTCCAAAGGTCGAGCTATTGGCTGCCGGTTAGTCAAAAGGGCGGGGCTACCCGTATTGGCCAAACTGGTATTTGGCCGCTGGCGGGAGAGTCGTTGATGTTGCCCGGTGGGGGGGGGCTCTACCGCGTGGAGATTGGTCCCGGTGCTCAAGGCTATTTGGCAGACCATCGGGTTTACGACCGGGTGGTGGTTCCGGGGGCCTTCTACGTTGCGGTTATGCTCTCGGTAGCAGCAACGAGATGGCCCCAAGAGGCGGTGGAGTTAAGTGAGGTTCAATTCGTTGAGGCCCTTTGGTTTGAGTCGCCGAGTTCCACTCTCCCCATGCACGTGCACCTCGAACCGACCGAAGACGAGCGTTTGAGAGTGACTGTGGCCGCAGAGCACGATGGCATTTGGAGAACCCACGCGAAAGGTTTTATGGCTGCAAGCCTTGATATTCGCACCGCACCGTTTCCCATCGATAACCAGCACGAGGTTCGACCCATTGATACCGATGAGATGGTCGAAACCCTGGCGGCGATGAATATCGGCTGGGGACCGCGATGGCATTGGTTTCATTCGGTGGGAGAAGCAGAAGAATTTCGTTTCTGCAAATTTGCTAAACCCCAAGGAGTTCAATTGGACGCGCCAATGGGGGCGGGACTCTTAGATACATCCTTTGCGATTCCGTTTTTTGGTCAGGATGCTGAAGATGAAGATGGCGTGCCGCGCCTTCCCTTTAGAATCGAACGATTGGTGTGGTTTGGACGGCAGGCTCAAGTTCAATGGGGGACTGGGTCGTTTGATGCGCTCGAGGGAGGAAGCCAAAGTGCCGACATTTCGTATTGGGATGAGAAGGGGGATTTGGTTGCGTTCATAGAATCTTTTACCGCCAGAAGAGCCCCCAAGCACCTCTTGATGGGCGGCGCTGCATCTCCTCTTTACCACGTAGCTTGGCAAGGGTTGAAACGGGGTGACGCACCATCCACTCAAGAATCTACCGTTGTGCTGGGCGGGGAGGGGCTTGTTGCCGAGAAATTGAGTCTGCCGCACATAGCAGGATTCGATAACCTCGCCCAGATATCCCCTGCACCGAAGCGGGTGGTGGTTGACATGAGTGCTCCAGGTTCTTCGGATGTTGTTGGGGAAGTCCATGCAAATGTCCAGAAGACTCGAGGGTTATTGCAGCGAGTGCTCTCGGACGTGGCTTATGCGAATACGCAGTGGGTATGGCTTACCCAAGACGCTGTTTCCACGGAAATTCTCAACAAGGCGGGCGTGCTGGTTGCTCCTGCTTCTGGGCCGTATCGACTTGAGATTCTCGAACGTGGCCGGTTGGACCGCCTTGGGTTTACTTCCATCGAATCTCAACCGGTGCCCGCTGGGCACGTGCGTTTGGAGCCCAAAGCCATCGGCTTGAATTTCCGATTCATCATCGATGCCCTTGGTCTTTTCCCAGGGGATGCAGGTCCCTTGGGGGGAGATGGGGCTGGCGTGATTACCGAATTGGGAGAGGGTGTTGACCATCTGGCGGTAGGAGACCGGGTGTTTGGTCTAATAGATGCCGTTAGTGAAATGGTTTTGGACGTTTCGCGGGTGGTGAAGATTCCCCCCAATTGCTCTTTCGAAGAAGCGACCTCTTTTCCGGTGGCCTTTTTGACCGTGGTTCATGGCTTGCGTGAGCTCGGTAAACTTTCAAAAGGCGAGACTGTTTTGATTCACTCTGCAGCTGGTGGAGTTGGAATGGTCGCCGTTCAATTCGCCCAGCAGCTCGGCGCCGAGGTTTTTGCCACGGCGAGCCCCGCGAAGTGGGACCAATTGCGTTCTATGGGAATTTCTGACGAGCGCATCTCGTCGTCGCGTGATGATGCATTTCTCGAAAAGTTCAAAGCCACCACGAAGGGCCGGGGGGTGGACGTTGTTCTCAATAGCCTAGCGGGAGAATTGACCGATGCGAGTTTGAAGCTCATGGTGGATGGCGGTCGTTTCTTAGAAATGGGCAAAACGGATATTCGAAACCCAAAAGACGTCGCGGTGGATTTCCCCCACGTTCACTATCAAGTCTTCGATATCATGCCCATCATCGTTAATGAGCCGGACCACCTTCGGGATATCCTGGTGGAGGCAGCTTCTTTGGTGGCTAGTGGCGCGCTAAAGCCACTTCCTTATGTGGCTTATGGTTGGGAATACGCTTCTGATGCCTTTCGGTACATGGCTCAAGGAAAGCATATTGGAAAGGTTGTTTTAACCCAAGGGGGCAAGGCTTTTACCGAAGACGTCGATACAACACGGGCAGAGCTCGGTTTGGTTCAAGGGGCATTGCGCGGTTTGGTTCGCGTGGCTCGTCACGAAAATGCCGAAAGGTCCCTGCGGCTCTTGGATTTTGATGCGGACTCCCTCGACGCTGAATCTCTGAACGCTGCCTTAGCCCATATGGAGGAACCTGAGATTGCATTGCGGGGCAAAGAACTCTTCGTGCCGCGACTTCGGCGGATGCCGGTGGCGCAAGAGGGAAGCACGGGGGCTGCAGCCCTTCGAAGAGGAACGGTTTTACTTACGGGAGGTACCGGCGGCTTGGGAGCCCTGGTTGCCAAACACTTCGTTCAAGAGCACGGGGTGAAGAACCTGATTTTGACCTCGCGCCGAGGAATGGAATCGGCAAGGGCATTGGAAGTCGCTTGTGAGCTTGAAGATCTGGGGGCGGACTCCGTTCGAATTGAAGCTTGTGATGTGGCCAGTCGCGAAAGTGTGAAAGAACTTCTGGCTTCCATCGATTCATCGATTCCGTTGGTGGGCGTGTTTCACCTAGCGGGCGTGATTGACGATGGCCTTGTGCAAACAATGAGCGAGGAAAGTCTTCGCATGGTCTTAAAGCCGAAGGTGGATGGAGCCTGGAACCTTCACGCCTTAACCGCTGACTTAGATTTGCCCTATTTTGTTCTCTTCTCGTCTATTGGTGGTGCGTTCGGTAATCCGGGGCAAGGCAATTATGCTGCCGCCAATATTTTTATGGATAGTCTTGCCCATTATCGAAGACGACTAGGCCTTAAGGCAACGAGTCTGATGTGGGGTATTTGGGCGGGGGATGGCATGGGAAGTAGCGTTGGAGAGTTGGAAAAACGGCGCATGAAGAATACCGGTATTTCTCCACTGTCGCAGAGCAATGGACTGAGCTTGTTGGACAGGGCCCTTGAAAGCGAGCAAGGACAACTTGTCGCCGCAGATCTAGATGAGGCTCAAATTCAGCGCCAAGCCACTGAAGGAGCTTCGGTGCCGTGGCTCTTAAGAAGTTTGGTCAAAAACGAGGGAGCCGTTAAATCAAGTGCGGCGGCAACGGCGCTTCGTAACAAATTGGTGTCTCTTCCCGCTGCAGAAAGAGAAGCGGAGTTCTTGGAGGTCGTTCGGAGTGAAGTCTCCCATGTTGTGGGATTGGCTTCGGGAGCTGATGTGGATCCAACGACGCCATTGCAGGAGTTGGGAGCTGATTCGCTCATGGCGGTGGAGCTCTACAACCGCCTTTCAGCGTTGGCGAGTGTGACCCTTCCGTCCACCTTGGTCTTTGACTACCCAACGGTGGAGGCCATGACCGAGTTTATTTTTACGAAGATGACTTTCCCAAGCGAGGAGGAGGAACGCGAGCGCCTCGAACGGGGTAAGCTTATGGAATTGTTAAAAAATGCGGCATTTAAGGACTTAGAGAATCTTGGTATCATCGAATTGTTGAAAAAAAGCCAGAGGCAAGAAGCTGAGCCGATTGCACAAGCCGGCCAAGAGCGGGCTTTGCAAGGAACGATTATTTTGGAGGTCGTAGGTCAGAGCGATTCGGAGCGGTTGGTAGTGAGCCAGGAGGTAACGGTGGTGGGAGAATCTATGGACGCAGATTGGGTTCTCTTTGGGGAGAAGATGACGGCGAATCACGCTAAGATCTTTCGGGAACTTGATGGCGTTCGGATCGAAGCGTGGGATGAGGACGCTAGCCTTGCGATTAATGGGAAGGCCGTTCGTGAGGGATTTGTTGGCAGTGGGGATACGGCCATCTTGGGGGATGTGACCGTACGCTGCTTGGTTGGTGCGGATGCAGTAGAAGAAACGTTGGGCGATGCCAGTGAAGACGAATTACTGGAGTTATTGGAACTGTCGCTGGAAGATATGGATGCGGAGGGAGATTTGTAGCCATGTCGGATAAATCTAAAACAGCCGAAACCCTCAAGCGTGCCTTTGTTGCATTGGAGCGCTCTAAAAAAAGGGTTCGTGAATTAGAAAAAGAACGCAAAGAGCCGATTGCGGTCATCTCCATGGCGTGTCGGTTTCCCGGCGAAGTCACAACGCCAGAAGAGTTGTGGGAGTTATTGGAGCAAGGAAAAGATGCGGTAACGGAGATGCCGCGCTCTCGATTTGATGTTGATGGCTATTTTGATGCAGATCCTGAAGCAGTTGGCAAAACGTACTCTCGGTGGGGCGGGTTCGTTGGAGAAGTGGATAGTTTTGATGCCCCGTTTTTTGGAATTTCACCGCGGGAAGCCAAGAGCATCGATCCTCAAGAGCGATTGCTTCTTGAAACAACTTGGCAACTTTTTGAACGAATAGGAATTGTTCCCGAAACCCTGATGGGCAGCTCCACCGGTGTTTATATTGGGATGACCGCCCACGAATACATGTCGATGGGCGGAATGGATCCCAACGCCTTGGACGCCTACACCGCCTTGGGAACCATTCACTCCGCCATCGTGGGGCGCATTTCCTATTGGCTTGGCCTACAAGGCCCCAACTTTCCCGTAGATACCGCCTGCTCCTCATCCCTTGTTAGTCTTCACCTGGCTTGCCAAGGGCTTCGCAATGGGGACTGCAATATGGCAGTGGCCGGTGGCGTCAATGCGCTTTTGACTGAATACGGCTTTGTTTATTTCTCTCGACTTCGAGCTATGTCACCCACGGGGCGCTGCCATACTTTTTCTAAGGATGCGGATGGATACGTAAGGGCCGAAGGCTGCGGCCTTGTTCTGCTGAAACGCCTTAGTGATGCTCAGCGCGATGGCGATACGATTTTGGGTTTGATTCGAGGAAGTGCGGTCAATCAAGATGGCAAGAGCAATGGTTTTACGGCTCCCAATGGCCCTGCTCAACAAGCGGTTATTCGCAAAGCTCTTGCCCTGGCGGATATTTCTGCGGCTAGTGTTGATTACGTAGAGTGTCACGGAACGGGTACCGCTTTAGGAGATCCGGTAGAAGTGCAGGCTCTAGCCGAGGTCTATGGCGAAAACCGCG
>CAXGXL010000216.1:0-6357 GCA_964013555.1 uncultured bacterium | reverse complement strand
CTCCATTCGCCCCATTCGCTCCATCAACCCCATGACAAACCACATCGGTGCCTTGAACTTCATCAGGATCTAGAAGAGCGTTTCCATTGGAATCGATTCCGTGCTCAATAACCACACCTCCATTGGTGCACTCGGTTGTGGTGGCTGCTCGAGTCACCTGAACCCGGGTGGAAAAGGCATCTATTTGGCCGAGAGGATCTTCCTCCGAGCAGGATATTGAAATAGAAAGAGTTAGAGCGCAGAGCATGGCTATTTTGTTCATTACTTGATTCTCCTCGGTGGAATGAGAGTTTGCGAGCGCCGCAAAAAGAGGGGCGTTTAAGGGTTCTCGCTAGTTTTTCGGTACCTTCTGGCTCTCCCCGCCAGTATATTGTCGAGGAGATAATCTCTTGGTACCAAACGGTCAATCACAAAATCGATCTGGAATGAATTATTTTGGGATAATATTGAATGAATTATATCGGAAAAATTTACCGGCCGCCGAGTGAGGCTAATAGTATTTTGCTTCAGATAACAACGGGTTGCAGTCATAATAAGTGCACTTATTGCGATATGTATCGTCAGAAATCCTTTGGAGTGAAGCCGTGGGAGGTGGTGGACAAAGATATTCAAGAGGCCGCGCAACTCGGGCCCGTCACTAACAAACTCTTTTTATGCGACGGAGATGCTCTAATTTTGCCAACGGCTAAGCTGCTTAGGACGTTGGAGCGCATTAGGGAATGCCTTCCGTGGATCGAGAGAGTGGGGGTGTACGGCGACACCCGGAGTGTGGGGCGCAAGTCAAATGAAGAACTTAAAGCACTTAGAGAGGCGGGGTTGGGTATCGTGTATCACGGTGTGGAGTCGGGAGACGACGACGTTTTGCGCAGAATCGTTAAGGGAGGAACCCGCCAAGAGAGCATTGAGACCGCAAATAAGTTGAGGCGGTCTGGTCTTGTTCATTCGGTGATCGTTCTATTGGGAATTGGAGGGGTGGAATTGAGTTACCAGCACGCTTCGAATACAGCATCACTTTTATCGGAAATGGACCCGCCTTATGTGGGAACACTTACCACCACGGTAGTGCCCAATACCCCGTTATTTGAAGAGCAAGCTAGCGGTCGATTTAGGTTGCCCGATAAGTTCTCATTGCTGGAGGAACTGAGAATTATAGTCAAGGAGAGTGTTTTTACTCGCTGTCGATTTTCGTCGAATCATGCTAGTAATTATCTACCACTGCGCAGCAGTTTGCCTAAGGATCGAGACCACATTTTGGCTATTCTAGGAAAGGTATTGGAACGGCGGGATGAGGTTGCTTTAAAGCCGGAACATCTCAGAGGGCTCTAAGTGAATTGGATTTGGTACATTCGCCCGGTTGTTTTGTCGCTTTTTGTAGCGGTCGCTTGCGTCGCACCGGAAAGTCCGAAGGGCGTGATTGCTGTAGAACTCACAAGTTTGGCGGGCGTCTGGTTTGATATCGTACACCTTCCGCACCCCCTTTTGGAGAATTGCTCCAACAGCCGAAGTTTGTATCGAAATCCTCAGCATGGCCAGATGGACTTTATCTTCGAGTGCCAACAGCCTGACTCGCTTTGGTATTCTGTGTCCGGTTCTTTTCACCGCCACGCCGAGAATAACGATTTATTGGTTTTTGATTTCGACAGTGTTCAAATAGAAGTCTTATTTGAACTCTCGTATTGGATACTAGCCGCTGATTTCTCGGAAGGATGGATGGCGGTGGGGCACCCCGATGAAGATTGGTTTTGGCTCCTGAGTAGGAGCCCTACGATGGAGAGCTCACTGCGCTTGAAGATTCTGGCTGAAATTGACGCTCGCGGTTTGTATGGGTACCCAAGCCTTGCTCAGGAAGTTGAGCTTACGCATCACGACCAGTGATGTCTGGTGACTTAGGATTAGGATTGCACTTTGAGCACGCGGGAAAGGGTGGGGCGCGGTCTTTAAAATCCCACCCCGAATCGTCGCAAATTGGGCAGCAGGAAGATTCGTGATTTGGTAAGAATTCGGGTGGCAGCGTGCCGAATTCAAATAAATCCAATTGATGGCGCTCGTTGATTTGCTTCATCCGAAAGAAGCCCTCCCCAATGACTTCCCTTTGGTTTTAGTCTCCTACAGATGGGGAACAAAAGAAACATACTTGCAAAACAAATCAGTGAATTCGATTTATAGTATTGCAATAGAGCATTAAAAGCTCTTACTGGCAGGTTTCGATGGTCCAAGTCAGGTCGCGCTTGGGAAGATGAAAAACGACTTCTTGACTGTATGAGCGACCGGTCCATCGATAGGCCCGAATTTCGTCTTGATTATCGGCGGCGGCGTAGAGCTCAAGGTTTCCATCTTGGTCCAAATCGGCCACTCCCGCAGCGAGCTCAAACCCAGAAGCCGTCGGGTCGATTTGACTCGCATCCCATTGGGTGGATTCCGAGGTCGGTAGTAACTCCCAAATGCCGGCGCGCATGGTGGTGACTATGAGTGATGGTTTGTGGGTTCCTCTTAGGTCTGCGGCTAGTAAGACCCGGGCTTGGACCCCACCGTCCAAGGTCGCGATACTTTTCTGGAGCCATTTGCCCTTTTGGGTACGAGTTAGTTGGAGAATCTCCAGAGGTTCGAGGATCTTACGTTTGCCATCAACTTTCTTAGAATGAGCTTCAAGAGAAACATAAAGCTCGTCGATTCCGTCTTGGTTCAAGTCGGTTACAAGTATCTCCTTGGCGTGTCGGTGGGGGAAATCGGCAACGGTTTTGGGGACGTATTTCCCTTCTTTGAATTCAAACATCAAGACCCCACCTCCCTGAGATGCTTCAGCCCGGTTAGGTGCCGATGGCGTTGCAAAAAACTCCATTTGGTCGTCCCCATTGGTGTCTCCCACTTCGATTTCGTGGATAAATGTGTTTGGTTTTCGAAAAACTTCTTTTGGCTCAAAGGTGCCGTTTGTTTCTTCTGCAACGGCGATAACTCCCTGGTCATGAGTGGCGAGAATGAGCTCCGCCTTTTGGTCGTGGTCTACATCTGCGAATTCGAAATCACGAAGTCGATCCCACTTGCCTCCGAAAGATGGCTTCCAGTGGGAGGTTCCAATCCATTTTTGGGCCTGCCACTGCCATGTTTTAAGGTGGGCGTCTGTAGCGCCGATGGTTAGAAGGCGCGTTTCTTTGCCTCTGTTGACGCAGACCGCCTTATGGAAAACGCGGCTGTCTGGGTCCTCGAGGGTTGAAGAAGTCCATTTGCCTTGATTGAGTTTCAGCTGAAGCAGCTTGGCTGGTCCCGGTTTTGGTAGCCGTTTTCCTTCGGCGTTAGCCCTCATTTCAAATTGAACCTGGGAAAGGAGAAGGAAGGGAGGACTAGGCGAGAACTTTCCTGGCGGTTGTGCTGACACGGGGGCTTTCTGGGGTGGCTGCGGGGTGGTTTCGGTCTCTTTTGAGCAGCTAACTGTCGAGAGAAGTAGGCTGCACAAGTAGATAGACCTGCGGGTGGGGCTAGGCATTTTTTCTCCTTAATTAGATAGAGTGCTTTAACTCGAATTAATCTAGGCATCAATCCTGAATTCAAGCCCCTCGCGGGCCCCGAACAAGACTAAATCCGCACGAGAAAGCACCAATCGTTGCTGACACATGGCGATTTTCTCGTCGACGCATCGGTCGGTATGGGTGGGGTCATGATGGGTTATTGCTAATTGTTTGACACCGGCTTGAATGGCAGCGTCCACAAGGGTCGTTGCGCGGGCGTGTCCCCAGCCGATGCGAGTAGCGTACTCGGACTCCGTGTATTGACCGTCGGCAACGAGCAGGTCCGCACCGGCAATAAAGTCGAGGTAATCTTGGCGAATAGGGCGCATTGCGGCGAGGTTCCCTTGCACTGCTTCGGGATCCTCAAAACCTAAGTCTACTTCGTTGTCTGTCGAGAACACAAACTTGCGTCCATCTTTTTCGAAGGAATAGGCAAAGCTTCCGCCTTCGTGAATTTGTTCGAACCATTTCACGGTGACCCCGTTGATTGTATGGCCAACAGATTCCAAATCAGAGCCATGGATGCTGGCGTTGAAGTTGGAGAAAGAAATAGGGCAGTATTCTTTCTCCATTTGGCCGCAGAGGCGGTTAAACGTTTTTCGGTCGCCGACGGTGTGGCCGTAGACAGTGAAGGTGTTTTCCGGGCGAAAGGCGGGCAAAAACTGAGGGAAACCTTGAATATGGTCCCAGTGGGTATGGCTAAATAGCCAGTGACCATGCAGGGGGTGCGGGTTGCGACGTAAGAGGTCGATCCCAAATTCCCTCAGCCCGGTTCCGCCATCGCAGATGAATAATGTTTCACCGACCCTTACTTCGACGCAAGTCGTATTGCCCCCGTAGCGTTCGGTGTTTCGGCTTGGCGTCGGAATGGAGCCCCGGGTTCCCCACAATTTAACAAAAAAGACCACCTTCTCTCCCCGTTTGGATTTGGCTCTAGGGCCGCGTAGGCGAGTAGAACTGTAACTTAGTTTACCGAGAGGCAGCGCAAAACTCAAATTACGGTTTTTATCCTTGGACCTAGTCGAGTTCGAAGCGTACCAAGGGCTTTGACTTTGCCTTTTGCAAGTAGGTACCGAAAGATTTGTGTGTCGGCGGGGAAATCGGTTTCAGCTTTTGAACAAGAGCTTCGGGGAGTCGGTATCGTTCGCAAACCAGACTAATTCTGCGGGCGGGGCCGGGCTGGAGTTTGTGCGCTAACTTCATCGGCGTTACTTCATGGCGTAAATGGCCCTGGAAATGGACAATTTTTCCAACTTTAGGGGCGACCGCCGTTATGGGGCGAGCCTGGTCGTAGAGGCGTAATTGGCCGCCGTCAAATTCTCCAGGGAGTTCGAGCCAGAGAACACTAACACATGTTGGGAGAAGGTTGTGGTTGTGCGCCTTATCACGAAGGGTGGCGTCGATATGCGGTGCAATTGCTTTGCCCGGGGGAATAACCAGGACATTGAGATAAAATGCATTGCATTTATAACCTCGTAATTTTTGCCAGAACGACCGTAATGGAGTTGGGCCGTGGGGGAGCCCCATTGCCTCCAAGAGGACGGCGATGGTGGGGAGTCGTTGCTGGATAATACCAAAGCCTGGTGTGGTTAGTGTCCAGCCGATGCCCTGCGTGGCCTTAAAGGTGCCTCCGAGAGGATTGGGCCCTATTCCTTCCGTGGTCTCAAGCTCCTGCAGGAACCTCCGCCCGCTCTTCGGCTCTAGGGCTTCTTGATATTCGGAAAAATACCTCATGGGTGTCTATCATGGCCAAAGTGCGTTGCGTTTTCAATCCCCGGGGTCCAAGATGGGGTACTCAAATCACAAGAGGAATGTGTAAATGAAGGCCTATGTTGTTGATGCGTTTACGTGCGATGGTCAAGGAGGAAACCCGGCGGGTGTGGTGTTAGTGAACGAGGTGCTTCCGAAGGAACGCATGCAGGCCATTGCCGCTCGCCTCGGTTTTTCTGAAACGGCATTTGTCGTTTTTAGCGGGACTTCTAGGCACAAAATTCGGTTTTTTACACCAGAGAACGAAGTGGCACTCTGCGGCCATGCGACGATAGCGAGCTATTTTCTCCTTTTTCATTTGGGGCAAATTCAAGCGGGTCCATTCGTAATGGAGACTCTTGCAGGTGAACAGGCGGTTAGTGTGGATACTACCGGCTCAGTGGGAATGACCCAGAATTTACCTGTTTTTGGTTCCACCTTGAGGGGCAGCGACGTGGCCCCTGCGCTTGGGATGGCGCCTGAACTGATTGGCGGTCCAACGGGTTTGCCGATTCAAATCGCCTCCACCGGGCTCAATAAAATATTTGTGCCAGTGGTATCGTTAGAGGCACTTCATGAGATCAAACCGGATTTCGAACGCATCGCCCGTATCAGCGAAGCGAATGATTCGATCGGAATGTACTGTTATTGCTTAGAAACCATTAGGGGCTCCACAGCCCATTGTCGCAATTTTGCTCCTGTGGTCGGGATAAGGGAGGACTCAGCCACGGGGACCAGCGCCGCCGCACTCGGATGTGTTTTGCATCATTATGGTATCATTGACCCCGTTCTGACAGAGCGCCTGGTTTTTGAGCAGGGCTTTTGCATCCAGCAGCCTTCTGAAATCCATGTCTTGCTCAAAATCACCGAGGGTGCCATTACCCGGGTAGAGATCGCGGGCAGGGCTTCATTAAGAGAGGTTTGCTTGGTGCCCTGAATTTTGTAGAAAGGTGCAAGGATGACGACGAGGAAACGGCGGGTGGGGATTGTTGGCTTCGGCAAGTTAGGCCAGTTCTTGGCGGACCAAATTGGCTCGCCAGTACTCCGGGAGACCCACGAATTGGCATTCGTTTGGAACCGCAAGGCCGAGGTTCTCTCTGGCATG
>CAXGXL010000215.1:0-6359 GCA_964013555.1 uncultured bacterium | reverse complement strand
ACAGCATTTGTATTGGTTTCAGGCTGTGGCTCAGGCTGTGGTTCAGGCTGTGGTTCAGGCTGTGGTTCGGGTTGTGGCTCGGGTTGTGGCTCGGGCTGTGGCTCAGGTTGTGGCTCAGGTTGTGGCTCAGGTTGTGGCTCAACCGCGCACTCTACTTCGTTGCTTATATCTTTCCAGACGCCCCATGGGCCGGTTGACGTTGGGTCCTCTCCTTTGGTCCACCATCCGGCCCGGTAATACCCTTGCTGATGAGCAACAATATCCCCGCCAACGTATGTTTCACTAGCACTCCAGGGATCAGCGCAGCCCGAATTCGAGGGCGTACTTGGGTTAGGTTGCTCCGTCTCTGTTTCGGTTTCTGTTTCGGTTTCAGTCACAGTTTGAGGTTCGGTCGTTGGTTCGGGGGTTGTGGAGCCGCCGTCGAATTGACAGAATCCGCCTTGGACGTAAACGTCGGCACAGGCGACCGCTTTACACCAGGCATCGGTAATATCGGCTCTAGCGCTAACGCAATTTGCCTCTTGGAGTTGTTTTTCTGCGCTCGTTTCTGGAACGTTCACGAAGGTGTCGTCGTCTGCGTTATAATAGCCGCCCGCGCAGGCTGAACTGAGAAGGGGGAGCGCAAAAACGAAGATGCAGTGAATAATTAGATTTTTGAAAGTTTGAAAAGACAACACGGTATTCTCCTGTCGATGGTTAGAGTTCTTTGCCGAAGGACTAAGCAGGGACCGTGCCATCTGGGCTGCAAGGCGGGAGCTGAGTGCTTCAATAACAATAACGGCGGTCTTTAGGAGGTTAATGCCATGGATGATGGGCGGTGATTATTCTCAGTCGCGAGAAATTATAGGATCGTAGACTACGGTGAGAAAAAGATGTTGGATTGTATAAGGGATGGGCCCGGCTAAGGGACATGGGCAGAAGCGATTGAATTGTTGTGGCTAACCTCGAATGAATTCGGGGTTTAGGGAGACTCCGCGATTGGCCCGCATAAAATCCTGTGTTAATGCATACCTTCTGGGCATCTTAACCACGCAGGCGCCGAGGTGATGAAAAAATGCAGGATACCATCTTGGTCACGGGGGCTACGGGCTTCATTGGTTCTCACGTTGTTGAGCAGTTGTTGAATTCCGGTCATCAGGTACGAGTTTTTGTTCGTTCTGTGGAGAAATTGAGTGATGCGCGTATCGGCGAGCAACCTAATTTAGAAGTCGTTCAAGGCGATTTATTAGACCGGTCTACGATTGCACCGGCCCTAAAAGGCGTGAGCCACGTGATTCATATAGCCGGTTTTATAAGCACCCACCCAAAAGACAGTCAAAAGGTGTTAGACCTCAATTACACCACTACTTTCAACCTCTTTGAGGAATGCAGAAATCGCGAGATAAAAAAAATTATTTACCTCGCGAGTATCTTTGCCCTGGCCGGAGCATCTGAAATCCCACTCACCGAAAGTGCAGACTACAATCTATCTCGCTTTCATTTTGCTTACTTCAGAGCTAAGAGAAAGGCTGAATTATACGCAAGAGAATGCGTTAATAGAAGTGATCTCCCGATCGTCTTCATGTATCCGGGTTTTTGCTACGGCCCGGGAGACGTTTATATCTCCAGTTCTCGAATGATTGTAATGTTTTTGAAACGCCAGACTCCGATCTTTATTGCTGGGGGGCAGAATGCTCTCGACGTTCGTGATGCGGCTAGAGGACTCATTTTGGGAATGGAACACGGCAAGATCGGTGAGCAGTATTTGCTTGGCGGCGAGAACAGAACCTACCGGGAATTATTTGACTTATTGGCGGCGATAACAGGCCTGAAGGCACCTAAATTCGCAGTGCCGAAAATGGCAGGGCAAATTACCGGACGAATCGCTGAACGACTTTTTACTGAGCCGCCCATTGACTTTGAATCATCAACCATGGCCGGTGAATATTGGTATTACGACTCATCCAAAGCAAAAAGCGAATTAGGTTTTACCACGCGACCGCTTCGAGAAACCTTTCGTGATTCAGTGCAGTGGTTGTGCCACAAGGGGATGGCGCCATGGCCGAGTTCTTGGATAAAGCAAAAGAACTGAATTACATACAAACCGCTATTGAACTCGAATGACAAACCGGCCCGTAACGAACCGGTCTGCCTGGGGCGAGTCGAAGTATTCCCTTCACTGAAGGGCCCTGCTTAAAACAAAGCGGGGCCTTGTAACGTAGTATTGATACGGTATGTTTCTCAGGGACTACCACAGCCGACTTGCAGGTGAGCACGAGCGGTGGGCATTGTTCGTGGGTTTCGATGCTCCCTTGCACAAGCAGCAAGATCTGCAAGGACCGTCTTGAAGTCTTCTGCATTACCGGCTTTAGACTTGTCTAGAAAAAAGAGCCGTAAAATGGTGTAGGAGTTCATGGTCGGTGGGGGGGGGATGTTACCACTTGGTTCGAACGTTGCACAAAGGCTAAGTTGTTCTGGGCTATCCAGGGTCTCCATAAATTGCAGACTTGTTGAGCGCGATTCCGTAAAGTTGCGACAGACCGTTTGGCGCAATCTGTCGGCATTGGGTTGTTGGACCCAGGATTGACAGGCTGCATAGAAGTTCCCCAGAGCAATCTTTTCGTAAAAAGACCACATGTGTTGCCCTAGGGCAGCCCCTCGTGCTTCAAATAAACCCGCCACATGCCGCAACATGCTCAATTCGACCCGAATGGCGTCCTTTTCGGCCCAGAAGTCATCCACGGGTGGAAGATCTGGCGATGCGCCGCCTGGTGCTCCATGTATTTTGTCGCAGGAGAACTTTGCGTGAATGTGGTGCGCTATTTCATGGGCGAAGATAACCAGAACGACCGTTCTAAATAGACCGGTGGAAAGAGCTTGCGGGGAGTCAGATTCTATTTGAGGACCACAACCGCCAGAGGGACCGGGCTCTTGGCCTGTGTACAAGCAACGCGCTCCACTTAAATAGGTCTGTATTTTTCCGTTTCGAAAGGTAAAGCCATACAAGTCAGGGGAGAAAACTGCTTCTTGCACACTATCGTATCGAGGCACAAAAACTTGGTTCAGAGGCCGAATGATGAGGCTAAGGGCATCAGGGCCGAGTAGGGATTCAATCTCGGTTGGGGGCATGCCTAGCTCAGCGAACGCGTTCTTGTAGAGACACTTCACCAGGTTGAAAGCGCGGATTGTCCGTTGGTGATTGGAACTGTTTGCTTTTGTGTTTTGGGCAAATAGACTGGCTCGGATCTGCTCAAATCCACAGCTGTCATCGTAGACGGCGGATGAAAGACCGGATGCGCTCGAGGGACGAGGGGAGGATTGTGTCTTCGGAACGGTTTTTTTTGTAGTTGCTTTTGCTGCGGAGGCGTGGGCTTGTGATAATGGGAGTAGGGCCGAAAGAAACTGTGATGGGAGCCTTTTCACGGTATTCGGTAGCGTATCATAATGAGGTACCGACGCAGCTGCACAAAGCCAGCAGAGCCCGAAAATGGGAAGAAGTCCTAGTTTGCTTTTGGGCATGATCAACGTTCCTTTTTGCTTAGAACTCTTTTTTGCAAAAGCGGTCAATACGAAGGGCAAGTAAGTTGGCTATTGGGCCAAAAATATCTCCCAAATAAGTTTAACACCCTTTTGATTTATGGGCCCAAAAATAAATGGAAGTGGCACTTCGAATCTAATATCTCGATAAACCACGGGGCGGCGCTTTGCTAGTCAGGGGTTTTGTTTACCTTTCGATTCTCAGAGTAAAAAAAATGGGACCATCACGAGTTTCCTTAGCGAGGGAGCGTTGAGGACGGTCCCTTATAAAGCCCAACGATTTCTTTAGCTTGTGTTAGAATTTAACCAAAATAGGTGATAGGGGAGTAAGCTCTATCACTTGGCGGCAAAGCGCCGTACTTGCTCTTTTCGGCAGGTCTTCGGTTTTAATACCGGTGATTCGGAAGAAGCCTTGAAAAGAGCTTGCTTGTCCCGACTATCGAGCCCTTTAAGGCTGAACAAGGTAGAGATTGCCGTCATTGGCTTTTAGGAAAAATTCATGTCATCTTTTGTAGGCTCGACGAGTGCTTCTCAACCCCCAGCTCGATTGGCTCTTATTGGTTGGGCTAAGCAGGCAGGTGTTCAGCTTAGTGAAGCCAACCCGCAGCAGATTCAAGAGGGTGTCCAGAAGCTTAGGGCAAAAGGGTTCAGAACCAATGATATTCTGCAAACCATCAAGACGGAAGCTCCCCAAGCCCTAGAATACTACGCTCGCTATTTTAGTTCTCAAAGCCCGGAATCAACGGCCAGGGCGATGGAGAAACCTTCTGGTCTATCGAACTCCCAAAGTACTTCTTCTTTCGGTAAGGATAAAGGCGGCGATGTGCCGACCATGTATACTAAAACTATGCACGACGCAGAGTCTCTGAGGGGTCTATCCAATTCATCGGCCAGGGACGAGACCTCCAAGGTTCCCAGGGCTTTGCCGCCGATTGGTGATATCGCTGCATGGAGCAAAATCGACGCAAAAACGTTTAATCAATTAAGACAACCGCTTCGACGTTTTGAGGTTCTCAATCTTTATCAGGACGCCACGAAGTTCTATTCTGGCCGGGGTGAAGAAATGCCGAGGCCTCTTGGCAGGTGGGTTTCCAAAGTAGCTGACTTTCTAGCAGAAGGGCAGTACGAGTTAGATTCGTTTCTTAAAACCAATCGGTATGCGCGGGCGGTGAGTTTTCACCCCCATCCGATTTTCAAGCATCCGTGTTTGTCTCTTTACCCTATTGAAAAAGATTCGGCGATCCTCGGCTCCAAAAGTCAGCGTAAAACGGCGCATCGTCCAACCCTTGATGTGGAATACATAGACGGAAAACTCTACGCGCGCGCTTATCTCGCCTTGTATAGGCGAGGGGCTGAAAAGGGCCACAAGGACATTGTCACGGACAAGAGTGGGGAGATTCATCTTCAGAATATCGCCCTAATGAACCTAGGCAATCCTATGAAAGCACTTTTGTGGTGCGAAGATTATCTAAAGAATAGCGAGCATGATGGTGACACTGCGCCAGCTCCCGTTATTCGGTCATTTCTTGTCCCATTAGCAGATGCGTCTTGGATGTTAGATGATTCGAGTCAGCAAGCACGTCCCTTAGATCAGGACCGCGGTGCAGGGCAATTTGGTAGTCCCGGCAGTGTTTCTTTTTACGCTGAAAAACTGCACCCGTTGCGTAATTCGCTGGTTTCTTTTGTGCTTGACCCTCTTGAGTACAAGCGCGGAGCCACCCAAGACGGCCGACTCGTCCCCATGCCGGTACTGCAAGAATACCTCACGGGGCAATTTGGCGATCCGCGGGATATGACGGTCGATGGAGTTGCGGCACAACACGAGAGAAAAGGTCACTTGGCGACTCCGGCCGAGGGATATGAAGAAGCTCTGACTGCCTATTTCGAATCCGTAAGTGCGGCCAATACGCTTTTTACCGATGCTACTCAGAATGCGTCGTCCACCAAACTTAGAGCAAGTCGTCACGCGAAAACGCGTGAGGACTTAAGTGATTTTCCTACATTAAGAGAATTCAGCTCTAGACGAAGAATGGTAAGGTCGTCAGAGAAGGGGGGCACCAGCGTTCAACGACGGGGATACTCTAAGCCTGAATCCAGTTCGCGGCGTGTGGCTCAGACCGTTTCTGATTCAAGCGGAGTAACTTTGCATTTAAATGATACAGCAGCCGATGGAAATTGTTTTTACCACGCCCTCTTTGAAGGGCTGACCGGACGGCGATCCGGAGTGTCAACCCAGCAGTTGGTGCGGAAACTGGTGGTTGAAAGAACCACCAATAGGGTGGCGAAAGCTCACTGGGGAGGCAAAGAGACCCCCGCGTTTACTCAATGGGCAGCTGGACAACTCACCACGGGCAATTGGGTGGATGATACCGGCCCGGCCGCAATTGCAGATATTTTGAGAGTCCGAATTGTTATTCACAATGAAGACGGTGGTATCCGGTACGATGCGAGACCCAACCGTCAATTAGTCGCGGAAGACGTGGCGGATACACCGGTTCCGGAAGTTCATCTGCAGTATACCGGAGCGCACTACAACTCGTTCACTCTTTCTCCTTTATAAGCAGAAGCAGGAAAGCCACGGGCGACCCTAATTTGGAATTGCTGGGTACTAGCTGGTACCGACAAGCTCGCAGCGGTAAAGGCGGACCGATCGGAGGGCATTGCCGGGAAGTTTGAAGACCATCCTACAGGGACCTTCATGCTGCGGAGTTGAGGTTAAATGCTTTAAGAATGAGAGGATACCTTGGCGGGGATGTTATTTTTGGGTGACAACGGGCGTGCCCCTGTCCGACTCCACGTAGGTAGGCTACCGTGGGGGTGGGACTCTTGTAATTAGTCTCTAA
>CAXGXL010000214.1:0-6383 GCA_964013555.1 uncultured bacterium | reverse complement strand
CCTCAGAAACGCTATCCCCTCTAGCGCACAAACCATTCATCAAGCCCTTCAACTGAACCCAACAAGGCCAAATGCTCCACGCTTTCACGCTGGCAACCCCCTTCCTGCCGACGTCATCATCATCGACGAAGCCTCCATGATTGACTTGGGCCTGATGACTCAACTTATGCGGGCTATTAGCTGTGAATGCAGAATCATTATTCTTGGGGATCCAGACCAATTGGCCTCCGTAGCTGCGGGTGCGGTTCTCAATGACCTATGCTCCATCCCCAGTCGCACTCACCCCATTTCCTTGACCCATCAAAAAAAGCTGAGCCCCTTCGTGCCGGAGCTCCCCCCTCTCTATTCCCCTAGAAAAACACAGGGGCTCTGGGATTGTGTCGTTCGCTTAAACGTTCCTCGGCGATTCGGTACCCGAAGTGGAATCTTCGCGCTTGCTCGAGCGGTGAACCAACAAAATGCCAAGCGTGCCATTGCTCTATTGGAGGAAACGAGCAATTACTCCGATATCCACCTAACCTATAGAAATCCAAGCCAGCAACTAGATCACGCCACCAAAAACCGCATTGTCCATGGCTACAAATCCATCATCGAAGCCTCTCAAATTCCCGACAATGCCTCCAAAACACTTCAGCTCAATGGAGAATTTAGAATCCTCTGTGCACACCGTGATGGCCCCAATGGAGTTCAAGCATTGAATGCCGAGGTAATGTCGCTGCTTTCGAAGGCTATGCCCAAAATCAACTTTAACTCGCTTTGGTACGCTGGTCGCCCCATTCTCATTACAAAAAACGACCCCCAAACCGGCCTGCGCAATGGCGACATTGGTATGGCTGTCTTAGCGGCTGATAGAAGTATCAAAGTAGCCTTTTCTGGGGAGACCGCAATCAGCCCCCCTCGTCTCTTTAGCCCGTCCAAACTACCCGCTCACGAAACAGTGTTCGCTATGACCATCCACAAAAGTCAAGGCTCCCAATTTAGGCATGTGTTTTTGAGCCTGCCTGGTGGAGAGAGCAATATTCTCACCAAAGAGCTCCTCTATACCGGAATCACCCGAGCTCAAGACGAACTAACCCTGCTTTGCCCTCTTCCAAACATAGAAAAGGACAACCCTATCAAATCTATGATTCATCAACGAATCCATCGAGTTTCCGGCTTGCATAGCATGCTCTGGAACCCCCTACTGGACTAGCCCCTGCCGATTATGTCAGAGACCATCGCTATAGATATCCCAGAACATGTGTTTAGGAGACCGTCATGGAAATCAACTTCGTTATGATTGTTGGTGCACTTAGTACCGGCTTGGCCTTAGGTGCTGCTTTTTGCTTCCTTTTTTATAAACGCCAGCTTGCGGCTCAAGTAGAGTTAGTAAAAACACCCTTAATTTCGCAAATTGAGCTCCTTCAAGAAAAAGCCACATTTATGTCCAACGCGAACTCCGAGCTCACAGACCAAAATACGAACCAAGCCGAGCAACTTCAAAGCACGCAAATTGCTCTCACTCGGCTTGAAGAACGTTTTGACGAACAACACAAAACGGCTACCAAATTACAAGAGACCCTTGAGCAAGGCCAAACACACAAAGAATCTCTCCAGACAGAGTTAGCCAACCGGCAAGCTCAACTTGCCGAAACTCAAAACCAACTTGAAAATGAGCGTCAACAAGCCAACGAAAAATTAGAGCTTCTGCAAAACGCGAAAGAAGACTTGTCCAATCAATTTAAGGTTCTTGCACAGACAATTCTCGAAGAAAAAAGCGAGAAATTCACCAAGCAAAATCAAGAACAACTCGACGATATTCTAAAGCCCTTCAAAACCCAACTCACCGACTTCCGGAAACGGGTCGACGACGTCTACGATAAAGAATCCAAAGACCGAGTGTCATTGCACACAGAAATTCTCAATCTACAAAAAGCAACGCTCCAAATCGGAACCGACGCCATCAACTTAACCAACGCATTGAAAGGTGACAGTAAGACACAAGGAAACTGGGGAGAACTCGTTTTGGAACGCCTTCTTGAGGAATCGGGACTTCGCGAAGGGCACGAATACCATCGAGAGGTAAGCATCAATACAGAAGGCGGTAAACGGTTTCGCCCCGATGTTGTAATCAACCTGCCCCACGAAAAGGACGTAGTGATTGACTCCAAAGTTTCGCTGACCGCTTATGAAGCCTACAACTCAGCACAAACCGAAGATGAAAAAGCAAAGGCACTTCGGTCACATATTCAAAGCCTTAGAAACCATATCAAGAATCTTAGTTCGAAAAATTATGAACAACTACCTGGGCTGCGGACCCTAGACTACGTCTTACTCTTCGTCCCAATTGAACCCGCCTTCCTCGTTGCCGTCCAAGAAGACCGGAATATATTTCTCGATGCATACTCAAAAAATATAATGCTGGTAAGCCCCACAACGTTACTCCTCACTCTGCGCACCATTGAAGCTATTTGGCGTAATGAAAAGCAAAATAGAAACTCGTTGGAAATAGCCCGTCAAGCAGGCAACCTTTACGATAAATTCGTTTCTTTTTCAGAAACACTCTTGGATATTGGAGACAAATTAGACAAAGCTCGAGGCTCCTACGAAAAAGCTACCAGCCAACTTAGCAGCGGCCGAGGGAACCTCATCGCCCGAACAGAAGGTCTCAAGAAATTAGGAATCAAATCTAAAAAAGACCTTCCTGAATCTCTGCAGCCCGAACCAAACCTCCTGGCCCTAGCATCCAAGGCCGATCTTCCTTCTTCGGCCCGGCCGAGCTAGATCATAACTCCGAGTATTTCCTGGCAGAATTGTAGCTCTTCTCCACAGGGTATTTTTCGGCATTGATGGCCAGTTTACGGCTACTAGCCGCCTCGAGGTCAATGCCTGCTTTGTTCGCAACCAACAACAAATAAAGCAAAATATCGGAAAGCTCCTCCCCAATGCGGTTCCTTCCCTCCAGGCTCAGGGAAAACTCCCTCGCCTCTTCATCGGTTTTCCACAAAAAAAGTTCCTGTAGCTCCGAAGCTTCGATACTTAGCCCCGCACTAAGGTTCTTGAGCGAATGAAATTGTTCCCAATTTCGCTGATCTCTAAACTCTAAAACCGAAGCGGTTAGCTCCTCTAAAAAAGCATCTTTCATTTCATCCTCATGGGGCGGCAACCTGCCTGGACCGGCTAGCACAATTGTTTACCTAGGGTCTACCTAGAATCAAGAGCAGAAAAGACCTGCGTAACCTACTCGGAGTCGGTATATCCAAGGAGGGAAAACAAGATGCCCTGCGCCATCCAATGGGTGCCAAGAATTAAAACTTGCTCTTTATGATCTCATTCTTTTGTAGATCCAAAAGCCTGAAACCAAAAAAAACGAAAATCCGCCCACAACCGTCGCACCAAGAGCAAAAGTCATAGCACTTTTGAACACCGCCACAAAAACAATACAAACAAGAAAAAGCGTAGCTACTTCATTAAGAGCACGCAGTTGATTAGAGGTCCAAGTGCATCGATTCTCTATCACAGCCCGATGAACGCTCCCACATAACAAATGGTAACCAACCAGGCCGAGCACCAAAGCTAGTTTCAAGTGAATCCATCCCGATTGCACTCCATAAAGGCTAAGAAGCCAACCTCCAAAAACCAAAGTAGCAACCATTGCTGGCCAGGTAATTCCCCTCCACAACCTTCTCTGCATCAGAGTTAACTGCTTGATTAGAACCTCTTGTTCGGCGGTTCCTTTCTCCCGTGCCTCTATGTTGTAAATAAACAATCTTACTACATAGAAGAGTCCTGCAAACCAGGCTGTAAATGCTATAATGTGGAGGGCTTTGATTGCTAAATACATGCTCAACTCGGCTCTTGAGACCAAAATTTCACGGCTCGTCCAATTTTCGATAAATCGTCCGAGAAGCGATTCCCAGTAAACGCGCTGCGGTCTTTTTGTCGCCTCCTGTACGCTCCAGAGTGTCTCGAATAATCTTCTTTTCAATTTCCTCTAAGGGCATGCCGTACGGAATGAAAATCCCGTCCTGCTGGTGTCGCTCTTCGCTCTCTGGCACAGCCTTACTGATATTCTTTGGGAGATCCTCGACCCCTACAACGTCACTGCGGCACAGCACGACACTACGCTCAACAGCATTCTCTAACTCGCGAACATTGCCAGGCCACCGATGTCCTTCCAAGACCCGCAATGCCGCTTCAGAAAAGCCACGCATCGGTTTATTATTTTTTTCCGCAAACCGGGCCAAGAAGTGCTGCGCCAAAAGCGTAATATCCCCATGCCTGAGCCGCAAAGGAGGAATTTCAATCTGAATCACATTGAGTCGATAAAAAAGGTCTTCCCTAAAACCACCTACTTCCACGGCTTCCTCAAGGCTCCGATTCGTAGCAGCCACCACCCGGACATCGACGGGAATAACCTCATCGCCGCCCAATCTCTCAATTTCCCCTTCTTGCAATACTCGTAGAAGCCTGACCTGGACCGCCGGTGAGGTCTCCCCTATTTCATCGAGGAAAATAGTTCCCCCCGAAGCCCGCTCGAACCTCCCCGCTCTCCGAGAACTAGCCCCAGTAAACGCCCCCTTTTCATGCCCAAACAACTCGCTTTCAAGAAGGCTCTCAGGAAGCGCTGCACAGTTCACGGCGACAAAAGGAGCCATCTTGCGCTCAGACAAGGAATGTATTTTTTGCGCTAGAAGCTCCTTGCCCGTACCACTTTCACCATAAAGCAAGATAGTCGCCTCCGATGGCGCCGCTTGAGCCAGAGTGTCAAGCGTTAAGCGCATGGATGTCGACTGCCCTACAACATCACCTTGCTTCACATTTTCGATGGTCTCCCGGAGAATCTGGTTTTCACGAATAAGGCTGCGGTGCTCCAAAGCTCGATGAACCGAACGGACAACAATGGCGCGCCTAAGCGGCTTAGAGATAAAGTCGTACGCTCCTTCACGCATGCACTCAACGGCATTTTCAACCGTACCGAAGGCCGTCATCATCAATACTTCGATAGACGGGGAAATCGCTTTAACTGCACGCAGCAATTCAATACCGCTCATTTTCGGCATCATGATGTCGGAGAGCACCAAATCAACATGCTCCGAACGAACGATTTCTAGTGCTTCTTCCCCGCTGTCGGTGGTAGAGACCCGAAAGTTCTCCCTCTCGTAGATCTTCTTGAGAGATTCGAGAATTCCGTGTTCGTCATCAACAACGAGAATGTGGCTTTGACTTATCATTGAGTGCAATTTACTTTCACCTTGCCAATCACTGCAACCTCGAAGCACTAAGGGCTCGACACTATGGCGCAATTATTGAGTGGAAAAAACGCCGAAGATTCACTGAACGAGCTCTCTTCGAATCCACAACTAATTCCAGCACTTGCATTTGACCCTACTACCACCCACGGTCAATTGCCAAAAATCGCAACAATAGCGACTTCAGACCAATCGCTCATTATCGATATTAGTGCAACTCCTAACCTTGGAGAACATCTCCGTACTCAGGGATTATTCTGTGCCGCGAATGCCAAAGAGAGCCACCACATTGCCCTAAAGCTATTCGGCGTAGCTCCACGGCGGTGGGCCTGTATTCGCCTGATTGAAACCCTGCTCAACGGCTCCGATCAAGCAGCGAAAAGTCCTGAAATACTCGCTGAAGATTACAAAATAGGCCCCCTGCCTGATCCAACTAGAAGCCTTGAGGCATTCGGAAAGTACACCCAAGGACTCGCTTCGATCGTCGAGGCCCAAATCCCCCGTATCAAAAAAGCTGGCTTGGCGTGGGTATCAAAAATTGAAGCCGCAGCGGTCGCTCCTATCGCCGAAATGGAATTTCGCGGCATGTGCATCGATTCCGTAAAGTGGCGCCAAATCACTACAGAGAACAAACAAGAGAGGGACCTAATAACCGGCCACATTCTTGACTATCTAAAGGACCATATAACCCGAGATTTAACCGGCAGTACCGCATTCAACCTCGAGAGCAACCAGGATTTACTTAAGGTCCTCCACCAGCTGGGGCACCAAGTGAAGAACGTAAAAAAGCAGTCACTGCAACAACTTCCTCCCCCTCTAGGGCCCTGGCTACTTCGCTACAGAGAACTCTCGAAAGCCGTATCGACTTACGGAGAATCTTTCCTTAGAAACCTCGGAGCAGATGGGCGCTTGCACCCCACGTTTGAGCAAATTGGAGCAAGTACAGGTCGCATGGCTTGCCATTCTCCCAATATCCAAGCCGTCCTAAAAACCTCGCAACATCGAGATTGCTTTCGCTGCGCACCTCACCGGCGATTGGTTGTAGCAGATTATGCAACCTGCGAACTGCGAATATTGGCTCAAATGAGCGGAGATCCGGTGTTTCGAAAAGCATTCGCCGAAGGGGAAGACTTGCATTCTCGAGTGGCCAGC
>CAXGXL010000213.1:0-6393 GCA_964013555.1 uncultured bacterium | reverse complement strand
GATTTTGTCGTATTTAACGGAGGTAGAAGCCTAAGAGCGTTCTTACCTGCGAGGGTAACTAGGAGGCCCTTTTCTCTCAATACGCCTTGATACGGTTTGGAGGATTCTCGAAGAACGATTCCAATCATGAGGCCTTTTTGGCGAATTGCTTCAATTGTGTTTGAATTGCTCTGCAAATCCGATAACCGTTGTTGAAAGTAACTTCCTATGGATTCCGCGTTGGCCAGTAGGTTTTCTTCTTCAATGACTTCTAGGGTTGCAAGCCCCGAAGCACATGCGACTGGATTTCCGCCGAACGTGGAACCGTGAACACCGGGCTCAAAGCAAGATCCAATAGCCTGCGTGGTGACCATGGCACCAAGAGGGAGGCCACCTCCAAGGGCTTTTGCTACAGTGAGGATATCCGGCGTAATCTTTGTATGTTGATAGGCAAACCACTTTCCGGTTCGGCCAATGCCCGTTTGAATTTCATCAAAAATCAGCAGGCAACCAGCGTCATCACAGATCTTCCGAACGGCTTCGAAATAGCCCGGCGAGGGCATAACCACACCCGAGTTTCCTTGGACCGGCTCGAGAATCACGGCCGCGGTCGAATTGGAAACGGTGTTGGCCATCGCTTGGACGTCATCAAAAGGTACATGCTGAACACCGGAGAGTAATGGGCCGTAGCCCTTTCGGTATTTCTCGGCGTAGGTAATGCTCAGGGCACCCAGAGTACGGCCGTGAAAGCCGCCCATCGTGCCAACGAATTCGTTCCGAGCCTGTCCTTGGGTAAAGAAGTAGCGCCGGGCAATTTTAAGGGCGGCCTCCATAGCTTCGGTGCCCGAATTACAGAGGTAAACGTTTGTCCCAAAAGAAAGTTTGCAGAGCTTTTCGCACATTGAAACGTAATTGCTGTGATAGAATTGGTTTGCGCAATGGCAAAGAAGCTCTGATTGCTTTCGAATTGAATCAACCACTCTGGGGTGGCTGTGGCCGAGGGCATTGACCCCAATACCCGAGGTGAAGTCGAGGTACTTTTTGCCGTTAAGGTCCCAGGCGAATGATCCTTGACCCCGGTCCAGTACCATCTGGGGCGGACTGTAGTTGGGAGTCATATGTGTTTTGGCGGATTCAACAATTGTCTGAGTGTTCACGCTGGGTCCCCTTCCAAGATGAAACGACTCGGTTCTTTATAGGATATAGCGGCTCAAGTCTTCACTTTCTAGAAATTCAGCGAGAATTTCGGTAACGAAAGGTTGGTCGATGGAGACGGACGAACCAGATTGCTCAGGGGCTGAAAAGGAGAGTTCTTCGAGAAGTTTCTCCATGACGGTATGCAACCGTCTAGCACCGATGTTCTCCGCTCGCGTATTTGCTACGGATGCAATTCGCGCAACCTCGGCTAGGCCATCTTTAGTGAAATCTAGGGTCACTTTTTCAGTCTCTAGGAGGGCTTTGTATTGGACAGGAAGTGCATTTTGGGGTTCTTGAAGAATTTGAAGTAGTTCTTTTTCGCCGAGGGAATCTAGTTCCACGCGAATGGGAAATCGCCCTTGTAGTTCGGGAATTAGATCGCTTACTTTGGATACGTGAAAGGCGCCGGCGGCAATAAAGAGAATGTGGTCCGTTTTGACTTGCCCGTATTTGGTCGTGACCGTAGAGCCTTCGACAATGGGAAGAATATCTCGCTGTACACCTTCTCGGGAAACGTCAGGCCCTTGCCCTCCACCTCGTTTAGCAATTTTGTCAATTTCATCCAGGAATACAATGCCTGATTCTTCAGTGAGGGTAATGGCTTCTTTAACCACTTGGTCTTGATCGATTAGTTTGTTGGCTTCTTCTTGGGCAAATATTTCTTTGGCTTCTTCGACTTTGACCCGACGTCGCCGTGTTCGCTTTGGGCCACCCATCATTTGCCCCATCATGTCTTGAATTTGCATTCCCATTTCTTCCATACCGGAATTAGAGAAGACCTGCATTGTAGGGAGGCTGCGCTCTTGGGTGTTGACTTCAATTTCTCGCTCGGCCAAAGAGCCCGACCGAAGCATACGCCTTAGTGCTTCACGGCTATCATTGTCACTCTCTTGGGAGGGAGCAGCAGCAGCGTCGGACTCTTCGTAGTTGGGCTTGGTGGGGGTGGGTAATAATGCGTCTAGAATGCGCTCTTCGGCAAGAGAATATGCTTGTACCATCACGCGCTCTTTGGCCTCTTCGCGCGCCATTTGAATACCTACTTCGGTGAGATCTCGAATCATGGAGTCGACGTCTCGGCCTACGTAGCCTACTTCGGTGAATTTTGAAGCCTCAATTTTGATGAATGGGGCTTTTGCCAGTTTGGCTAGGCGTCTGGCGATTTCAGTTTTTCCTACACCGGTTGAACCAATGAGAATGATATTCTTGGGAGAAATTTCGTCGCGTAAGTTTTCGGGTACTCGTTGTCTGCGCCATCTATTTCGCAGGGCGATTGCAACGGCTTTTTTGGCATTTCCTTGGCCGACGATGTAGCGGTCTAGTTCACTTACAATTTCGCGAGGGGTAAAAGAGGTAGATATTTTCGACATGTTTAAGACTCGGTGCCAATCTCTTCGTAGATGATGTTGGTGTTAGTATAGATGCAGAGATCGCCCGCAATTGCCATGGCTTCTTCTGCTATTGATTTTGGAGAAAGTTCGGTATGGGACAAGAGTGCTCTGGCTGCAGAGAGCGCAAAATTGCCCCCCGAGCCAATTGCTACAGCTCCATGGTCGGGGTCAATGACATCTCCTGTTCCTGAGATGAGCAGCGTTCGTTCTGCATCGGCAATCAAGAGCATCGCTTCGAGGCGTCTCAAGGCACGATCCATTCGCCAATCTTTGGCTAACTCCACGGCCGCTCTCGTTATATTCCCATTGAAGTCCTTGAGTTTGGCTTCAAATCTCTCAAAAAGAGTAAATGCATCCGCTGTGGCGCCAGCAAATCCGGCGATGACTTTACCGCCATACATTCGACGAAGTTTGGAGGCGCCGTGCTTAACGACTGCGTTTCCTAGAGTCACTTGGCCATCGGCGGCCAGTACTGCTTGATTTCCACGTCGAACACTTAAGATCGTTGTCCCACGCATTGATTGGGTTGCCATAATGAAAGTATCCTCTTACTGAATTAGACGTAATTTACGTATCGAGTTGGGTCCTTGAGGTCTGCTTTTGCAAATCCATCTTTGCGAAGTGCGCACGAATCGCATCGACCGCAGGCCAAGTCATCTATTGGATCGTAGCACGAATGGGTTATTCCGTAATCTACCCCAAGCTTTGATCCGGTTTGAATGATATCAGCTTTGGTTAAGTTGAGAAGTGGGGTGTGAAGCTTGAAGCTGCCTTTTCCTTGGGTGGTGGCCGCAGTGGCAAGATTCGCCATTTGCTGGAATGCCTGGATAAATTCACCGCGGCAGTCGGGATAACCTGAATAGTCTACGGCGTTGACCCCAATGAAAATATCGAAGCAACCCAAGACTTCTGCCCAGGCAAGAGCATAAGACAAAAAGATGGTATTTCGAGCCGGCACATAGGTGATTGGAATATGATCGCTCATGCCCTCGATGGGGCGGTCCTTAGGAACATCCAAGTTGGCTGTCAGGGCTGAGCCGCCAAAAGCACGAAGATCAAGCTCGACAATTTTATGTTCTTGCGCTCCGAAAGCTTCAACGACTCGTTTGGCGGCGCTTAGCTCAATTGCTTGACGCTGGCCATAGGCAAAACTCAAAGCGTAGGGAGTAAATCCTTGAGAGTGGGCGATTGCCATAACCGTTGCAGAGTCGAGGCCCCCAGAGAGCAAAACAATTGCCGCTTGGTTGCTTGGGTTTTCTTGAATTTGCCTATTTTCGGACATCGTTGGACTTTGTAGGCGGACGGAGTAAGACTGTCAATCTCTGGTAGGCAAAGCTTAGGACTCGCTGCGGGGATGAGCTTGGTCGTAGACTGAAAAGAGCCGCTCTGCGGTGATTTTGGTGTAGCGTTGTGTGGTGGAGAGGTTATTGTGTCCCAGAAGTTCTTGAATTTCTCGCAGGTTAGCTCCGCCTGCTAGGAGGTGCGTTGCGAAGGAGTGTCGTAGTTGATGCGGGGTTATCTTTTGGCCTAACGTTTTTAATGCGAGGCGATCGACGGCTCGGGCGATGGTTCTGTCTGAGAGACGACGTTCGCCCCGGCCAATCAAGAAAAATGGTGAAGTCGATGGGGTGCGCAGGCCTCGGTAGCGCATCAGGCCGGGGAGGCAGCCCTGCGGCACTGGAATGACTCGGTCTTTATTTCCTTTACCCGTAACGCGCGCCGTACCATCGTCCAAATCAAGATTGTTCGCCAAGAGACCGCTGGCTTCTGCTAAGCGCAGCCCCAAACCGTAGAGGAGAAGTAAGGCGGCGTGGTCTCGTGCCTCTCGAATGTTATTTCCCTTAGGCGGAGTCAAAAGGGCTATGACGGAATCGACGTCGATAGCTTTTGGAAGCCATTTCGGGAGTTTGGGATTTTGTAGAAGAGCTGCAGGGTTTTCTTGGCTAGGCCGATGGCGGTTTAGCCAAGAAAAAAAGGTTCGAAGGGTACTTTGCTTGCGCGCAAGTGTGGTGGGGCTGAGTCTTTGGCCATTAGGGGTTTGGCTGCGGGCTAAGAAGGCCCTCAATAAATCAGTGTCCCAAGTTTCTGGTTGTGGGCGGTCTCTTTGTTGGGCAAATTGGGCTAGAGCTCTAAGGTCAGCGATATAGGCTCGAGCAGTGTTGGGGGAGTACCGACGCTCGTTAAGAAGGTAGCTTGAAAATTGGTCAACTAGTGCATCCACAAAACTGATCTTAGTACTTTGAGGGTGAAGTGCAAGATATCTGCTCTTAATAAGCTGGTTGAGTCTTGCCTTCTTCAGTTTTACGCCGCCGCTTTCGTTTTGGGGGAGGGGCTAATTGTTCTCCGGTGATAGTAGAGGCAGCAATGTCTAACCGGAAGCTGATGGCCCATTGCTCTAGAGAATCAATGGCCCTTAAAACTCGGTATCGCTTTCGTTCTCCTTTAGAAACGCCTTGAGGAGTGGGGGGAAACATTGCCCAATTAACGTTGTGTGGCTCGTGGGGGCGATCGTTGAGTTTGTGTTCTCCGGTAACGTGTCGCCACAAAGCTCCAAGAGCTGTGTCGGCGGGGGGAGCTTCTACTTGGTTTGCTTGTAAATCGCCTGCTGCGAGAAGCCCCGTTAGAAGGCCGTGGGCGGCACTTTCGACATACCCCTCTACGCCGGTGATCTGACCTGCGAATCGAATATTAGTTTTGTTACGTAGTCTCATATGACTGTCGAGTAGATTGGGACTATCCAAATACGTATTGCGATGAATGGCTCCCTTTCGAATAAATTGCGCCTTTTCCAGGCCGGGAATCATTCGAAAAATGCGTTCTTGTTCTGGGTACTTTAGCTTGGTTTGAAAACCCACTAGGTTGAACGCTTGCCCGTATCGATCTTCCTGCCGGAGTTGTACGACCGCATAAGGACGCTTGCCCGTGTGGGGATTGGTTAAGCCCACTGGCTTCATAGCTCCAAATCGGAGGGATTCCGGTCCTTGTGCCGCAATGACTTCGATTGGTTGACAGCCTTGAAAGTACTTTGGCTCCTCGAAGGAATGAAGAGGCATGCACTCGCCGTTGAGGAGTTCGTTGATAAAATCGTAATATTGTTCTTTAGTGAGAGGGCAATTCAAATAGTCCGATCCGTCCCCTTTTCCATAGCGGGACGCGGCAAAAATAACACTATGATCCAGCGATTCAGCGGATACGATTGGTGCGATA
Organism: uncultured bacterium; assembly: GCA_964013555.1. Taxonomy (GTDB): domain Bacteria; phylum Myxococcota; class XYA12-FULL-58-9; order XYA12-FULL-58-9; family JABJBS01; genus CAXGXL01. Next base: position 622 of record CAXGXL010000213.1, on the reverse strand, counting down.
GCATCGTAAAAATACAATCGCTCTCGACCGGTAACCTCGGCGATATGCAGGGCTAGCTCGTCGTGGGTAAGTGGTCCTGTTGCTACGATGGTTTCTTTGGACTCTGGAAGAGCACAAACAACAGCACTGCGTCGGATAATTTGAGGGTGTTCTTCAATAGCGAGCGCGATTGCACTGCTGAAGCCTTCTCGGTCAACGGCCAGGGCATCTCCCGCGGGCACAGCGTGCTGCATCGCGGAGTGAATGATGAGTGAATTCAAGCGCATCATTTCATCTTTAATGAGTCCCACGGCATTGAGGGGATTTTTGGAGCGCAGAGAGTTGGAGCACACCAATTCCGCTAGCTTGTCACTTTGTTGAGCGGGTGTGCGCTGGAGGGGGTTCATCTCGAGCAGTTCGACCTTTAATCCTTTATTGGCGAGTTGCCATGCGGCTTCACATCCTGCGAGTCCGCCTCCAATGACTGTAATATCGGCTTGCATGAGTGCACAGGTATATGGGAATTTGAGCCTTTGCAAGGGGCATTGCGTCTGAGCTTTTATTGGAGGTCTTTGCCTCTAAGGTGCTGTTTTTTTGTTGTTTTTTTAGGGGCGAGTTGGTTTCTGGTATTATTAGAGGTACC
>CAXGXL010000212.1:0-6403 GCA_964013555.1 uncultured bacterium | reverse complement strand
GCAGTGGCGCTTCGGTCCTTGGCGTTAGGGCTCTTGGGAGATGGCTCAACCAGTGAGGATTTGGTTAGAGCACTTCACAATAAGGCTGCAGCACTTATCGAGTTGAGCGAGAGTCTCGACGCTGAGATTGACCGTTCGGGCTTAGATGGTGCTGTTGACAATCTTAGGGAGGTCACCAGCTTAGTGGAACAAGCCCATCAAAAGTTCAAAGGGCTTTTGATTCCGGTTCTTTCTGGGGAGTTGGGACCATTGCGTAGAGATCCCTACGACCAGTTTCAAGGTTTGTTTGAGCAGGTAGAGAGCTGGCCGGAAACGATTCCACCAGGAAAAACTTGCGAGAAAACCGATCTGGGTGAAACCACTTGGACCCAAGAAGATTGGGATGACTTTATTAGTTGGTTGATAGCGCCTTCTACACCTCCTGGTGAATTACAGTCTGCGTACGAGCTTCTGTCTCTTGTTTCAAAGTAGCCTCTTTTTCTCACTCCTGAATTAGCGGGATCCTCCATTTTAGCTTCGGCCTTCGTTTTGGCTCTTTGCGTTATCGTATTTATTTGCGATCAGTCTACGGATTCGTCCTGTCTTCGTGCACACAAAATATATTGCTTTTAGGTACTCCCAGGGATTTAAGGGGGGCGCGAGAATTGAATTTCGCCAAGTGGGATGCCAATTGGGAGTCGGGCATGAAAATGGGAAAGATTGGCGTTTCTGCGTTGCGTAAAGAGGGGTATTCCAAGCTCACCGGGGCCGCGAAATACATTGACGATATGCAACCTGAGGGCTCTTTGTACGGTACAACGGTTCGTAGTCATGTCCCGCGTGGGGTTATCAAGGACATTCGTTTTGAAGGAGATATTCCATGGGACGAATTTGTAGTGGTCACAGCCAAAGATATTCCTGGCGAAAATCACGTTTTGTTGATCAATTCCGACCAACCGTACCTTGCGGAGACTCATGTTAATCATCGTGAAGAAGCGATTGTATTGCTGGCCCATGCAGATAAGTATTTGCTTGAAAAAGCTCGAAAGCATGTGAAAGTAGAAATTACTCCCCTCGAACCAGTGCTGACCATCGAGGAAGCTCGTGCCCAAAAGGAAATTGTTTGGGGAGACGACAATCACTTCAAAAATTTTCTGGTAACAAAGGGTGATATTGATTCCGTATGGGCGGAGGCAGATTTCATTGTCGAGGGAGAATACGAAACGGGTGCGCAAGAACAGCTCTATATTGAAAATAATGGGATGATGGCGCGGGCGAATGCCGAAGAGGGGGTTACTATTTGGGGTTCGATGCAATGTCCTTACTATGTTCACAAAGCGCTTCGAGGGTTATTCAATTTGCCGCCCCATCAAATACGAATTGTACAGTGCGAAACCGGTGGTGGCTTTGGGGGAAAAGAAGACTACCCCAGCATGATTGCGGGTCACGCTGCGTTACTGGCCTGGAAGTCGGGCAAAACCGTGAAGATTATATACGATAGAGCTGAAGACATGACCGCCACGACTAAGCGGCACCCTTCATGGTCACGACATAAATATGCTCTAACCAAAGAGGGCATCATCATTGGGATGGATCTTGAGTTTGTCATTGATGGTGGGGCTTACACCACAGTAACCCCGGTTGTCCTTTCGCGTGGCACTATCCACGCGACTGGGGTTTATAAGTGCGATAATATTCGGATCAAAGCGGAATCGGTGGCAACGAATTCACCACCTCATGGCGCTTTCAGAGGATTTGGTGCGCCTCAGAGTATTTTTGCGCTTGAGCGGCATATGGACAAAGTGGCTAAGGTCGTCGGGTTAAGCCCAGAGGAGTTGCGGCGCAGAAACTTTATTCACCCGGGCGACACGATGGCAACAAAGCAGGTTGTTCGTGACAATATTGATATGGATGATTTGATGGATATGGCTTTTAAGGAGTCTGACTATCACAACAAACTAAAAGAGTTCGCTAATCAAGATTCCAATGCTCGCTATAAGAAAGGAATCGGTTTTGCGTCTTTTTTACATGGGGGTGGTTTTACGGGGTCTGGTGAAGTTTTCCTCGCTTCGGTGGTAGGTGTCGAAGCGACTGAGGACGCTAAAGTGAGAGTTTTGGCAGCAAGCACCGAAATCGGTCAGGGGACTCGGACTGTTTTTTCGCAAATCGCAGCTGATGCTTTAGGACTTGAATGTGATGATATTGAAATCGCCCAACCAGATACTGCTGCGGTACCCAATAGTGGCCCGACCGTTGCGTCGCGTACGGTCATGGTCGTTGGGCAATTGGTTCAATCGGCCTGCATAGGAATGAAAGAAACCCTCATTCAAGGGGGCTATTTGCAAGAGAGTTATTCTCGAAGTGATTTTCTCCGGGCTCTATCGGTTTATCTAAGCGCAAATGGAAAGCTGAAGACACTTGCAAAATACAAAGCGCCCAAAGATTTGGTGTGGAACGACGATACGTATGAGGGGGATGCTTATGCGACTTATGCATGGGCGGTTTATGTCGCCTCAGTAACTGTTGATACGGTGACGTACGAAACAGTGGTGGATGATTTCGTGGCGCTTCAAGAAGTGGGAAAGGTGATCAACCCGACTCTCGCTGAGGGGCAAATTGAAGGCGGAGTAGCGCAAGGTATTGGGTTTGGGATCTATGAGAAAGTTGTGTGGGAAGAGGGGCGCATGCGCAATAATCGCATGACAAATTACATTATGCCGACCGCGGCCGACCTGCCGCCTATTCGCGTTTTTTTCGTCGAGAGTGAGAATCCCCATGGGCCGTGGGGAGCCAAGGGGATTGGTGAGTTACCGATGGATGGTGCGGCGCCTGCGGTGTTGGCGGCGGTAGAAAATGCAACGGGGGTCGCGGTCAATTCTATTCCAATGCTTCCAGAAGATTTGATGCTCGCTATGGACGAGGCTGAGGAGGCTACTTGTGGCTGATGCTATGAAAAGTGAATTTGAGATAACTGTTAACGGTGAATCTAAGAGTGTGACGACCTATCCTATGGGAAGACTCCTAGATGTGCTGCGAGAAGATCTGGGATTGACTGGTACCAAAGAGGGGTGCGGTGAGGGGGAGTGCGGTGCTTGCTCGGTCTTGATGAATGGAACGTTGGTTAATAGCTGTCTTGTGCCTGCCCTAGGTGCGAAGAATTCAAAAATTACCACGGTAGAAGGGCTTGTTCCTAACGGATCTTTCTTAGACCCTATTCAACGAGCATTTTTGGAGTACGGTGGGGCGCAATGCGGAATTTGTACTCCGGGAATGCTTATGGCGGCTCACAATCTATTGCGAAGGAACAAAGAACCCTCACGGGAAGATATTGAAGAAGCATTGGCTGGAAATCTTTGTCGCTGCACCGGGTATATGAAGATTTTTGAATCCGTTGTTCAAGCTCTCAAGAATTGGGAGACGGTATAATGAGAGCGAATATTCCAGACTATGATATGTGGTCTCCGGCTTCCTTAGACCAGGCACTGGATGCGCTAAATATGGATCCGGCTTCGAATAAACCCTTTGCTGGTGGTACAGATTTGATGGTTCTTTTGGAGGCTGGGGACTTACCACCAGGCCGTTTTATGAACCTATGGGACTTGAATGAATTGCGCGGTGTCGACATCTCCGAAAAAAGCGTTTCGTTGGGGGCTCTAACTACCTACGAGGAAATTCGGGCCAATGATTTTTTGAGTATGAATTTCCCGATGCTTGGTAGTGCAGCTAGAGAAACAGGTTCGCTCGCAATTCAAAACCGCGGTACTCTGGGTGGAAATATTATGAACGCATCACCTGCGGCCGATACTCCACCGGCGCTCTTGGTATACGATGCTCAAATTGAAATGGAATCCGTAACTGGGACGCGAACGCTGCCGTATTCGCACTTTCACCTTGGCTACAAAACCATGCAGTCCCAACCCAACGAGCTTCTGAAAAAAGTAAGGATTCCGAGAAGCTTTGAGGGTTGGAGAGGATACTATCGCAAAGTAGGAAGTCGGAAAGCTCAGGCGATATCCAAAGTGTGTTTCGCTGGAAATGTAAAATTGGTCGAGGGGGTGGTAGTGGATATTCGAATAGCCCTTGGTAGTGTTGCGCCTATTCCGTTGCGGTGTGTCGATACTGAGGACGCTCTTCGAGGAAAACCCCTGACCCCGGGGCTGATTCAAAATGCAATTCAAACCTTAGAAGGGGAAATAACCCCGATTGACGATATTCGCTCTACCGCGACTTACCGGGTTCGAGTTAGCATGAATCTATTACGAGATATGCTCGACTCGTTTGTGGGCTAATTTCCTAGAAACTACCTTCGAGCATGATTCTGGAATTAAAACCTGGACGGTCAAATCCAGAACCGTGCCACCGGTAAGTTTCATCCGTTATATTTAGAATGGCAATTCGACTCTTAATAGATGCATTGAGTTGCCAGGATGCCGTCAGATTGAGAGTTGCCCAGCTTTGTGTTCCGCTGCAGGGTGCGCTCAGAACCCCTGAGTAGGGAGCTGTTTCGCAGATTCGGAGATCCTTTAGATCGCTCGGGTGCAGGCGTTCAGCTGCCGCAGCAGCCTGAGCATAGAATCTAAGAGAACCTTTTTGTGAAGGGAAGCTATACCGCAAGCCCGCAGTGGCAGTTAAGGGAGGTGACCGCCGCATGGGGGTTGTTGTGCCATCAGGAGCCTTAATATCTCCGAGTGTTAGGCTAGCCCCCAAGTCCAAAGCAAAATTACCCCAAGGGATGATTAGAGCGGATTCTACACCTTGAATGGTCCCACTTCCCGCATTGATGCGTTGGACTACAGGCTTACCATCTATAGCGTCTTGTGCATTGTAACTCGCAGGGCTTTCGGAAATGGTGTCTTTAAGCTGGGTGTAAAATAGTGCGGTATGAAGTTGGAGGAAAGCGGCATGAATCCTTAGACCAAGTTCATAAGAGTTGGCTGATTCCGGTTTCAATTGGTCATTTGGAATTTCAAACTTGCTGCCGGTGTCGCCGAGTACAGTCGATTCTTGTAGATTGGGGGCGCGAAAGCCCTGGTTAAATGAAAAATAGAGATTGGATAATTTGCCATGGATCCATTGGAGGCTCGCCGAACTCACCAGCCCTGAAAATGAATAGTCCACATCCCCGATTCCAGGAACCTTGGGCGCATGGGCAGAAAAGGAAGAGAAGCGAAGTCCTGCGGAGGCCCTTATTCGTCCGTTTTCCCCTAATTGAAAAAGGTTCGTGACGGTATTAATAAAAAACCCGGTTGATAGAAACCAGGAGTCACTCGAGAAGTTACCTCGTTCTTGCTCTTGCATATCGAATAGATTGGAGCTTGTTCCGGTATTGAGCTTAGAGTCCACACTGTCAAGGTAAGTTTCTGCACCAGCTAGGAGGCGAATTCGCCCCGAGGCAAAGCTCCAGCGAGAGTCGAGCTGCATTCCTAGCGAGTCTACGCGATCATTATAGTGTCGCTCCTTGTTAAGGTTTTCTCGTTTAAGTTGTATGCAATCGACTAAGCTCTCAACCACACCATTGTCATTCTTGGAGCAGGTAAAACGTTGTATCGTTTCGTCTAGACGGTGAAAGGAGAGAGTTGCTTCCACTTCCTTAAGTGGGCTTTGCAGTCGATGGACTGAGCGCAAATAAACGAAATGGTCATCGTTAGAGTAGAAGCGAATGTCCCCACGCCCCAATTGATCGATACGGCCCGCATTTTGTATACGGGTTCCTAAATAGGCTGTGGTTATATTCCACGCCTCGCTGATCTTATAGTTTGATTTTCCGAGCCAATGGCCTTGCTCAAATGAGGAAAGCGGTTGGAATGTACTATTACCGTTTCTAAGTTGACCATGGATTTGAGCACTTGCGCTTCCTAGATAGGACAAAGCTCCGTCCGTTCGAGAAAACGCAGCATGAATACCGGCCCCTTGGTCGGCGCTTTGATGCCAGAGGGAAATTCGTTTTATTGGGTTAAAAGAGAAGTCGGCTGTTAATAGTTGAATAATTCCTCCCATGGCACCACTTCCATACAATACAGACGATGGACCTCGGAGAACTTCTACACGCGAAAGGGAATAAGGGTCATTCAAGGCCAGGTACTGATTGGGTCCGGTTCGAAAAGTGGCCGTATCAAACCGGATTCCGTCGACCCTAATTCCGTTTTGTGGTCCCACAAAACCTCGAATAATAGGAGCACCGGCACCACGATTGGTTTCTTGGAGGTGGACTCCGGGGCTTTGACGAAGCGCGTCGGGTAGTGATGAGGGTTGTTCTTCAATAAGTTCGCTTGCATCGATGGAGTCGATACTACGTGGAGTTTCAAGCTCGGACTCGCCGGTTCGATTGCCCGTGACGACAGTTTGATAACTCAGAGCTTCGGAGCTTTCGGCAGAGCTCATTGTGATTGAAGAGATGAGAATGAGCGTTAGGCTAGTAGAATTC
>CAXGXL010000211.1:0-6407 GCA_964013555.1 uncultured bacterium | reverse complement strand
GCAGCTGATACTGAGTATTCCTTCGGTTTGGAGGCTTCTTTTCCCTTTTGAGGGTGTATTTGATTCGTAAATCCGCGTTTTTGATAGGTCGGGGGACTGACATTAGGATTTTTGGAGCTTATATTACTCAGCGATGGCAGACGAACCCGAATATCCCGAAATTTTCGATGACGATGGTGATACAGCCGTTGTTACCCAAAAACGCACTAAGACCCAGAAACCAAAGTTCTATAAAGTGCTTTTGCACAATGATGACTATACGAGCATGGAATTCGTTGTAATGATTCTTGCGCGTATCTTTCATATGGAAGAAAGCAGAGCGGTTGAAGTGATGCTCCATGTTCATCAGCGCGGTGTTGGTATTGCCGGAATTTATACTTACGAAGTTGCGGAGACAAAGGTTCGTAAGACCATGGATTTGGCAAGGGAGCACGAATTTCCCTTACGATGCAGTATGGAGCCTGAATAATGATTAGTCGCGAACTCGAGTTTGTTTTCAATCTGGCGCTTCGGGAGGCACAGCGACGCCGTCATGATTTGGTTACATTGGAGCATCTTCTTTGGGGAATGCTCCATGATTCACACGCTAAGGAAGTTTTGGTGCATTGTGGTGCAGACTTAGATGAGCTCAAATCTGCGTTGGAAGAGCACTTGGATTCGAAAGAACAGGTTCCCGAGGGAATCGACTACAAAATGGACGAGACCTTAGCTGTTAATCGCGTACTTCAACGGGCCGCAGTTCATGTTCAGTCTTCGGGAAAGAGTGAAATGGATGCGGGAGATTTGCTTGCGGCTTTTTTTCGGGAGCCGGAATCGCACGCTGTCTACCTCTTGCGTGAGCAGCTCGTTACTCGCTTGGATGTTTTGGAATATATTTCTCATGGAATCTCTAAACTCGATTCTGATGGGGACCAAATGGCCTACGGTAGAGCCGATGAGCCCGACCAAGATACAGAGACGAAAAAAAAGAAAAACCCTCTTGAAGCGTTCACTGTTCATCTCAACGAGCGGGCAAAAGAAGGAAGAATTGATCCCTTAGTGGGGCGCTCCTACGAGCTGGAACGAACGATACAGGTTTTGTGCCGGCGACGAAAAAACAATCCTGTTTACGTTGGCGAAGCAGGGGTAGGAAAAACGGCTATTGCTGAAGGATTAGCTTTGGCGATTTACGAAAATCGAGTTCCCGATGCAATTGAGGGAGCGGAGATTTTTTCCCTAGATATGGGAGCATTGATTGCGGGTACGAAATTTAGGGGAGAATTCGAGCAGCGCTTGAAGGCCGTCATTAAAGAAATTGTTAAGCGAGAAAATGCGATTCTCTTTATTGACGAGATTCATACTATTATTGGAGCCGGGGCTGTAAATGGCGGCACCCTGGACGCTTCTAATCTACTAAAGCCCGCTCTCTCATCAGGCGAGTTACGTTGCATTGGCTCAACGACATTTAAGGAGTATCAAGGGGTATTTGAACGCGATCGTGCACTTGCTCGACGTTTTCAGAAGATTGAGATTAAGGAGCCCACGATTGAAGAGACTGTCCAAATTCTCAAGGGCCTAAAGCAGCGTTACGAAGAGCATCACGGAATTACCTTTACAGCCTATGCACTGCGAACCGCCGCTGAGTTGGCCGCCAAACACATTACAGATCGCCACCTTCCAGACAAAGCAATTGACGTTGTGGATGAGGCTGGGGCTTCTGTTCGAATTCTTCCGGAACACAAGCGTCCAAAAACGATTCGCCCAAAGGATATTGAGGCCGTTGTTGCCAAGATAGCTCGCATCCCCCCAAAAACAGTTTCCACTACCGACCGTGATCGCCTCTCGTCCTTAGCAGATGATTTGGCTTTACTTATTTATGGGCAAGATGACGCCATCGGGGCCATAGCTTCTGCAATAAAATTGTCTCGTGCCGGATTGGGGGCTCCCCGACGCCCGGTGGGCTCGTTCTTGTTTTCTGGTCCTACAGGGGTTGGAAAAACTGAATTGGCTCGTCAATTGGCCAAAGCAATGGGAGTAGAGCTTTTGCGATTCGATATGAGCGAATACATGGAAAAGCATACGGTTTCCCGCTTGATTGGTGCACCTCCGGGATATGTCGGTTTTGACCAAGGAGGGCTGCTCACGGACGCGGTCATTAAAAACCCCCATGCAGTTTTGGTGCTCGACGAAATAGAAAAAGCACATCCAGATCTCTTCAATATTCTTTTGCAGGTAATGGACAATGCTACTTTGACCGACAACAATGGCCGCAAAGCCGATTTTAGAAACATTATTTTGATCATGACCACCAATGCGGGGGCCTATGATATTGAAGCCAATGCAATTGGTTTCGGTGGGGGCAATGTAAGCAACGATGGTAGAAAGACGATCGAGAAAATGTTTGGTCCCGAGTTTCGCAATCGTCTGGATGCATGGATTCCATTTCATCACTTAGAGCAGTCCGTTATCGATCGAGTAGTTGATAAAATGGTTGCTGAACTTGAGGAGCAGCTAACTGATAAGAGAATCTCTTTAACTTTGAGTTCAGGGGCCCGTACGTGGCTCGGCAAAAATGGTTACAACCGAAAATTCGGGGCGAGGCCTATGGAGCGCTTGATTGATAAGGAAATCCGGCGCCAATTAGCTGACCATATTCTTTTTGGAGAATTACGCGACGGCGGCAATGCTCATGTGGACTCGAAAAGTGGCGAGGATGGTTTGACCATCTCTGTCACGGCAAGGGTTGTCACTCCGGCGAAAAAGAAAGTGAAAAAAGCTAGAAAAAAAGAGTCCGTGAACTAAGAGCAAGCGTATCTTTCTTGTGAAATCAATGTATTAAGCATTATGACCAAATTTTATAGACTCAACCAATTCACGTGGTTTTGGGTTGTTTGCGCTTTGGCGTCCTCTGCGTGTAGCGCTCGTTTTCCAGGGGATAATATTCGCCCAAGTTTGATTCCGGCGGGTAGAATTGGGGCCGTTTGGGATGATCCCCTGCGCTGTCGCGAGGCGGTTCAATCGGGTATGCGCCAGGGCTTGGTTGACGGAAAACTTCGGGTAGGTACTTGGAATTTAAGATGGTTTCCAGATGGTGTTTCCGGAAACGAACCCCGGGCATATAATCCTACCGATATTTCGTGGCTTGCCTGCGTGATGGTTTTTCTCCAATACGATGTGATTGGATTACAAGAGGTCAAGCTTACGCAACGAGGCAAAGAGGGTTTAACCACGTTGATACGAGAACTTCGAAAAATAAGTGGTGTGGAGTGGCGATGGGTTGCTGATGATTGTTCAAAGCCTTCTTTGCCTCATATTCTCTTGCTTTACCGTCCCGATCGGGTGGAGTTAACCTTGGATACAAGCCACCCGGAATTAGACCCAACTGCGTTGCGTTCAACTGAGACTCCTTTATGTCCCGGATTTTTAAGACCCGCCTTGGGAGCTTACATTAAGTCCAAGCAAGGTGGGGTTGATTTTCATTTCGCATCCTCCCAGTTGGATGGGGGGCCGAGCCAACGAGATTTTCACAACCGCGTTGCCGCCTGGCGTTCGTTAGATCAGGTTTTTGCGAGCCGTTTCGAGTTATCACCGGACAAGGATTTTGTTGTCGCGGGGGATTTTAACAGTGTGGGGTGCCCCGAATGCAATATTCCTCATTCTGCCGATGAACATGCGCTTTTGCGAAATATTGTCGGGGCCCTTTCTCCGAGGATGATTCCTGCAACCAGCTCCGTCGCTTGTACCAGTTATGAGCGAGGAAGTGCCAAGTTGTTGGATCAAATTTTGTACACAGCCAGCATGAAGGAAGCGGAAGGAGCTATGCAGAAGGTTTTTGGTGTGTGTCGAGTTAAGCATTGCGAATCAATGACCCAGCAGGAAGTGCCCGCCCTAATACACTTAACCAACCATTGTCCGGTGGCATTCGATATTCGGGACCAAGATCTTGATTAGTGGATGACTTCAAAATTAATTCAAGTGCTTGACTTATGGGGACTAGAAAGTGTAGTTCCCAAGTCCAATTTGTGATGCCCAGGTAGCTCAGTCGGTAGAGCAGGGGACTGAAAATCCCCGTGTCCGCGGTTCGATTCCGTGCCTGGGCACCACTTATGACTTCTTGTATATTTCTGCCTTTTCATATTAATAGCTCCGTTAATTCAAAGCCTTAGCCTTCTAGTGCCCTTTTGATAGAAGTTGACTAAACAACGTGGCTTTTTGTTGAGGCGAATTGTACGAAAGTTGCGTAGACTCTCTCTAGCTGTTTTTCGGCGTAAATCGGAGGGCACCCTTTTCTTGCTCCAAATGATGCAGCATGTTACGAGGTTAAACCATGGCTGGACCCAAAATAGTAAAGCGCTACGCGAATCGAAAATTGTATGACACAGAGAGAAGCTGTTACGTTACTCTTGATGATATTTCATTGATGATTCGGTCGGGAGAGGACGTTCAGGTTCTCGATAACAAGAGTGGGGAAGATTTGACATCGGTGACCCTTGCTCAAATTATTTTCGAAACTGAAAAAAAGAACAATTTTATGCCACTAAATCTGCTGCGAGGGCTAATCCAAAATAGTGGGGATGCCATCTCTGGTTTTGCGCGGGGTCAAGTTGAAACTGTTCAGCATCGAGCTCAAGAAGTTCAGGGGCAAGTAACAGGGCTTACCGAGAAAGTGCGCACTCAATGGGAAGAAAAACTGGGGCGTCAGCAGACCGAGATGAAAGACGCTATTACGGCTACTCAAAAGAATTTCGATGAGTTTCAAAAGAGCGTTGAAGAGCGCATCCAAGGGGGCGTTGATACTTTAAGCCACAGTGTTAAAGGCGAATTAGAGGAAATTCGTCGAAGACTTAATGAACTCAAGGAGAGAATCCGGAAATAAGAGCACCGGAACTTTATCCCTTTCTTGCCCTTGAACTCGCTGGAATCCATTGATACCGGCGTTGCTATGATTAGAATTCTCGGAATTGATGTAGGAACGGTCAGAGTAGGTATTGCCCTTAGTGACCCGCTTGGACTAACCGCGCAGCCTCTAGAGGTTATCGATGCTAAAGGAAAGTCGCCTTTTCCTAGAATCTTGGAGATTCTTGAGGAGTTCGATGTAACCAAAATAATTGTAGGAAACCCCCTTCAGTTGGATGGGCAAGCAGGCCTCGCCTCTGAAAATGCGGAACGCTTTGTTAAAGGACTCCAAAGCCGTACCAGCGTTCTTATTGAATTGTGGGATGAGCGACTTTCTACGGCCCAAGCTGAACGTGTTATGATTGGAGGAGGGGCGCGTCGTAAAGCAAGGCGTCAATCCATCGACAAAGTAGCCGCCTCTCTTATTCTACAATCCTATCTCGATGCGAATCCACAATGATGAAATCACTAAAGATTCTGATAAATCTCGGGCTACTCGCTCTCGTTTTAATTGTATGGCAGTCTCGCTCTTATTTGAGTACGCCGATTGGAGGGAATCTAACCGTTACTCTGGAAGTTAGTTCTGGGGACACTCTTCGACTCGTTCTGCATAAGCTCGCTGATAAGAAATTTCTTTCGTATCCAGACCTTCTTTATTCTTATGCCAGGTTAGCGAATAAGACGACGATTCGGACCGGGAGCTACGAGTTTTTTCCTACTCAAACTCCCTTAGGACTCCTACGAGACTTGGAAGAGGGACGAGTTGAAACTGAGAGGTTGACGATTGTTGAAGGTTGGAACCGCTGGCAAATTCGTGATGCGCTCGCTAAGGAGGGGTGGCTTGATTCTGCTAAATTCGATGCTTTGTGTGACGACCTTCCATTCTTAGAATCCAATCAAATTCCAGGCCCTACCTGTGAAGGCTATTTATTTCCCGAAACCTACGAGTTTGCCCGTGGGGTCAGTGCAAAAACACTCTTTCGCCATTTTTTTGGAGCATATAAATCCGCAATTCAAGCGGTTACCAATGGAAAATACGGTCCTATGCAGCTTAGTGAGCGCGAATTTACTACCTTGGCTTCGATTGTTGAAAAGGAAACCGGTGCGGCAGTTGAGCGCCCTAGAATAGCGTGTGTTTTCTACAATCGCCTTCGAGCAAAACCGCGATGGCGCCTAGAGACAGACCCTACTGTTATTTATGCTGCCACATTAGAGGACCCTGATTTTGACGGTAATATTAAACGCTCTCATCTGAGAAAAATGAAAAATCCGTACAATACTTATCTTAATTTCGGCCTTCCTCCTGGGCCAATTGCCAGCCCTGGATTGGCTGCAATGAGAGCAGTTCAGAGTCCCTCCAAGTGTCAGGATTTCTTTTTCGTTTCAAAGAACAATGGAGAGCATGTTTTTTGCCCCACGCTTACTTGTCACAATGCTGCCGTAAAAACTTGGCAGATTAATTTTTTTCGTCGGAAATAACTAATTCTTGAACGATCCACATGAGTTCAAGTGCGGTGTCGTTGTAGTCACTT
>CAXGXL010000210.1:0-6430 GCA_964013555.1 uncultured bacterium | reverse complement strand
GATCCGGAAGGATAGCCAATTGCTCATCAATGCTCTGATCCAAAAAAGCATGAAAGTCAGAATTGAATTGCGCAAAGGTGATTCCGAAGGTTTCTTCAAAAGCTGCGTAATACCCCATTGAATTAATTAATGGAAAGAGCACCTCTTGGTAGGCATCTTGATTGTCAATTCGATTTAAAAGATAAGCGATGCCCCACTCTCCAAAAGCATACGGGTCGCAATTGTTTCCGTAATTGAGATCTTTCAAATCAAAATCCGGGCAATTCGGCAACAATTCCTGAACGCGCTCCATAACACTTCTCATATGCTCCCGAAGAGTTGTCTGAAAACCCGAACTCGCACTGTAAGCGCCGTCGGATATGAGTTTTCGAAGGGTATAGTTACTCAAGTAATTCGCCGAACCTTCGATCATGGCGGTGGGTCCCATATCGGGTCGAACCGAATTTCCCGTTTCGTCAACAACGTACTGAGCATCGTAAACATAAGCAGAGTTGACAACATGAAAATATTCATGAAAAAGAACAATCGTATAATCCTCTTTTGGGATACTCCACTCGTTGATTTCGTATTGAAACGGCAAAGAACTCATAAGCAGGTGAAACCCCCAATGCCTCGCTCCGTTGAGTCCTGCGTTTACTGACGGCAAATTGTCGCTTGGTATCCGATAGGATTCAAAGTCTCCAACAAAGTTTGGCTCATTTGTGATAAACTCCGGCAAAACAGTTCCACTTGGCTGATTAGGATAGGTCATCTTGCCGATACAGGTCTCGTAGTTAAACCCTGGACTAAAGGTCATTTGCTCTCGTTCAACTCGCCGCTCGCAGTACGTTTGTGCAAGAGCGATGCTCTCATCCGTCCCATTTCCTAAAACCCAAATTTCCGTGGGTCCAAAATTGCCCCATTGTTCGATAACCACACGAAGGTCGCTCATAAAACCCGCTCGTATCCCGTTTGAAATATCCGACGCGAAAAATACCTCAGGCTCGTCGTCGATGAGTTGTCCCCACACATCCTCACTCATGGAAGGATCTAGAGGCCAAGCGTCTTCGTCATTTGGCACACCATCGCCATCGCTATCGCTGGGATCTCCTGACTCGTCAGTTTCTGTAGAGTCTGTAGAGTCATCCGGATTTGTCGATTCCGTAGAGTCATCCGGATTTGTAGATTCCGTGGAGTCATCCGGATTTGTAGATTCCGTCGAGTTACCCGGATTTGTAGACCCCGTGGAGTCTGCCGTATCCGACGCCCCATCGCCCGTCGAAGCTCCATTACCGTTCGATGGTACCGAACTACTATCCGAGTCGGTCGCCGCGCACCCGGCGCTCAAAAGCAATACGTAAGTGATGGCTAGGATTCGTTTCATTTCTATTGCCCTTTCGTAAGTGGCTGCTTGATAACAGAGCCAGTCTCTCAAGGCCAGCTCTCAATACGATGACTTAAATCGCAACCGAGAAATTTTGAGAAAGAAAAATCTGAGAAGCTTGCGCCTCTTACGGATGAGATTCAAGAAGCGGACACAAGAAGAGACCGTAACCCAAAGAAAGCTTGACTGATTAAATGCCCGAGAAGAAAAGCTCACTGCCTTAGAGCGTTCTTTGCATGAAAGGCCCACCGATCTACTCGAAGCCGAGACCGCCCCAGACCTCGCACAAGAGCAATTATTGGACCAAATCGCGGTTCAAAAGGAACCTATGCTTGGGCAAAGTGCCCTTAGAAGGAAACATAAGGACAGACCGAGGCAAGAAGTTAATCGCTAAGTTCGGTATTCCCCTAAGACGAACGAGGCTCACTCATTAAGCGAAGCGGCAACGGCCGGTGCTCCCGAAATAATCTCAGAGCGAATTGACCGGCGGGGTGTTGCCGGTATTGCTCCACGACCTTGACGCAAGCGCTGGGAAACTCCTCAATTCCCGGAAGAGGCACTCCGTAATTTGGAGGAAAAACTAAAGGAACCGCCATGCATGCAAAACTCAAATCCGCAGCAGAAAACCGTTCCCCTACGAGATACCGGCTGCCATCTTCAATTCGTTTTGCGACCCTATCCATTTGCTCTTTCGCCTGTAGAAGACTTTTGTTTGCCTGCTCCTCGGTAATCGAGAAACGCCTCCTAATAAACCAGGCTACGCAGCCAAACATCACTCCGATACTTTTTTGCTGCCACTTAGGCGTTCCGTAACCGGCATACCGTACCGCTAGATCTTTGCGCCTCAAGAAATGTTGATACATCCAGAGTCTCGAATGGGGTCCTAATTCCGAGTCAAATTCATGTTCAAGCATTTCCACTTCGCGGCGCAGCTCCGGATCTTCTGGATACAGGCCTAACTGCGCCACCGTATCCACCCAGTGGACAATCTCACTAGAATTGCGAAGAACCTCTCCTCCTTCACTCACCAATATAGGTACCGTAGCCCCCCCGCCAGCCAAACGAGCCGGAATATAGTGCAGCACTTGCAAATGAGGTTCTTCTCGGTAACTAATTTGAGCAAGCTCAAGAGCCCAACGGGCCTTTTCACAAAAATGGCTAATCGGAATAGTTATCAGACGATGCACCATACAACTATGACACAAAGTAGGGCCTCAAAAAAAACTTTTTTCCGCGAGTGGGTCCAAGCTCCCATGGAGCGAAGTTGTTCGTTTCAATCAACACCCGGTCCAATAGAAAGCAGCAAAGAGCGTTTGGGCCAATTATTCTAGCGTCTCTTAGGCCGTTTCTCGAGGCCCATTTCTACAGATCTAGACTCGATACAGAACACTTCAAGGGATCTTTAAGGTATCGTCTCTCTTTGCGAGCATTTCCCACGCTCTAGAGGATGACCGAGCAAGGCCACAACCAAGAGAAGCAAAATAAAAAAGCAGTCAGAGCCCTCTACTAAAACCACTCTTCGTGAGCGGGCTCAGCAAGGCGATTCAATGCGTCGGTCAGTGTGCGGTAGGTAGAAAAGTGCTCCCCACCAAGACGAATCTCTTCCATGGTCATAAGGCAGTAATCATAAAACCCCAGCATCTGGTTAGCTTCCAACTGCGTTTGGGCCATTCGCATGGGCTTCATAGGATCTAGTATGTCTCGAATTGGCATAGGGTACGACGCTCCATGCTTTTTCGTTTCTTCCCGAACACCATTTATCTCAGCTGTAAGAGCGCAAAAATGGTCCATATCCTTATTCATATGGGAGAGTGCCTTTTTTAAGGTCCTTCGTGCGGCTATTCTTTCGGATCTGGGAGGCAATCCTCGCTCACGCACAAACTCACTCATTTGTTCGGCAAAGTTGTTGAGGATTCGGTAGGTTTGTTTTGTTTCCGCTGCTTCCTTTCTCAGTAATCGCGTCCGCAATCGAGCCCATTCAAGATTTCCGGTGGTAGCAGGAAGAGAAAACCACCTCTCTGCGTTATTTCGCCGAGTAAAAACACTGTGAGAAAGAGTCGTATTTGTGTTCTTCGTAAGCGCCGCGAAAAACTGCCACTGGGCACTCGCGATGTCGGCCACGTGAGTGTCTAAGGGAGGAACCGGGCCCAACGCATTATTCATCACCTCAATATTCATCGCATAGTAAGTCAGTTGGTTTAACGAGCAAGACCCCTTCTTCTTTTCAAAAGCCTCGTTTAGCCAGGTCCGTACACCATCGGGCACACCAGGTTTTTGCTTAGGTTCCATGCCGTCGAGCTTTGGGCGCTCCACAAGCGAAGCAGTCGCTTCGCCTTTGGCGTTCTTACTTACAACGAGTTCGCTGGTCTTCCAGGCTTTTGCAGAATACACCCCTGCGAATGGGGTAAATGGCTGTGGCGGTGTCATTGGCGGTCTCCTTGGGCTCAGTATCGATTGAGTTTAGAACTAGTTGCCTTTTTCTGGGTTGCGCAACGGGGCAAAAAAGCCCAGAAAATGTGGGTTTTCGGATGTAAGGCATTGATATAAAAGACTTATAACCCCAAGAGGTTGCCTTGGGTGCACGAGGATAATCTACTTAGGCCACGTGGTTCTGCCTCCATTGGCCGCAGCCGAATAGCGAGACAACAAACCCAGATGAGAGTTCCCCCCCCTGGACTCACCGCTTTCGATATTGCGTTTCTAATTTCTTCCGTTCAGCAGCGGATAAAATATCTTCGGGGGCCGGTGGAGGCGACTTTTTCGCATCATCGGTTTGCTCAAACGTATAGACAGTCTGAGCCCCGACTTCCTTACTCGAAAATGAGCCATACTTAACGGTGCCGTTCCAATAAACTATGTAACCCCGCCCGCTTGGTCCCGCTGACAAGAGCTCGCTGGCTTCTTCTGGAGACAGCCCCTTTTGTTCGTACTGAGCCGGAACCCAAATAAAGTCATTCAGATCGACGCTATTTCCATTCTCAGAAAGGGTGTATTGAAACTGACTAAAGACCAGCCCCGCACCATACGGTGGTCGTCGCCCCACCCTAACCACCGTATCGCCTGCTAGCCCCCAGGTAAGTTCTCCACCGAGAAACCTCACTTCCTGTAGATAGTGCGTACCTTCTTGTCCACGAACGCCTAACTCCATATCACCGAAACCCCGAGGGTATTTCTTCGAGACGAGTTCTCCGGTTTGATTATCGAACCACCAGCGAAACCCAGGGCTTATAGTCTTTAAATCGTTGTGCATATCACGTCGCTTTGGTTGGCTGGCGGCCTTCTTTGCGAGTTCTTTGCTCTTTTCTATGGCTTGGTCTATTCTTTTCTCAGTGGCCTTGCTCTGGCGTTGGACGGAATCCTTTCTCGACTCTTTCTTACTTTTTCTATCTGCTAGGCTTTTTCCCATAGCCGCGTAACCACTTTTGAATTTGCTTTTAGTTAGAGAAAGGCTCATCGGTGTGAAGCGCCTTACGTAGTCGACCAATATCAGCCCACCATATTCTTGATGAACATAGTTTTGGTTCCCATAGGCGTAATCGGGATAGCGAATATTTATGAAAGTCGAGTCACTTATTTTGCGAGCATTGGAAAAAGCCCAAGCAGACCGTTTTTGATGCGTGCGTAAAACAAACCAATCCAACTCCTTCATAAAATCTTGGTACGTTGTTTTCCACTTTGGCGCTGCAGTGTGAAGCTTATTTGCTTCAATCACCTCTAACATTTGATTCATCTCTCGGTATTTTCCCTTGCCCCAACGGCTACTCGCGCGCTCCATTGCGCGGTATTTGGCAACCAAACATCCATATTGGCCCGGGTGAATACTAAGGTCTGAACTGTCTAGAAACTTGGCCAACCCGTTGATTAATCCGACTCGCATCATCAAAACCATGACGCCTCTCTTACCCGATCTCGCATATCGCCACGAGCTGGGTGAATAATACGGAAGCTCCCCACCAAAGCTCCTCGTCCAGTTGGCCTCCTCGAACTTAACTGTTTTTAGGACCTCTTCCAAGCTGACCTGGTTTTTTGTCGCTGGTGCGTTAATCAATTTCGGTGCACAGGCTTTTTCGATTGCCGCTTTCGCCTCTTCTCCTAGCGTGGGCTTCGCCCCTTTTTTTGAAGCATGGGCTGCAAAATGCAGAGTTGAAAACAAAAGACACAACCCAAACACCGTGCTGGCTAGAATATTGATACGTAACGATTGAAACACACCCCTCATAATTTCCCCCTTATCAAATTCTCAAACTCCCCTAGAGGCAACACCTTTCGAGCGCCCCCCCAAGAGAAAGTCGAAATAACACTCGAAAGGCTAGCATTAACAACGAAAACGATGCAAATGGAGCTAAATCCACAAGCAACGCAGCGCAGCAAAAAGCGAATCACGACCTATTTAATCCCCCGCAATTCCCCTCTTATGACTCATAACCGCACTCAGCGGCTCACCTTAAGATTCCAGCAACTCGATATCGGTCTCGAGCTCATCCCATTTGGGAGCCTTTGGTTTTGCTGCCTTGTCTTCCCTGAGAACGCGGTAATCGAGAACAACTTCCTCGCCGGTTTGAATCTCAAGAAAGCGGTCCAGGCCGACCTCTTTTGCCACCTCAACAAACCGCTGACGAGCTCTGTGGGCCTTCTCATTGCGCTCCACCTCAATCGAACGCAGATCTACCGACTCCCAGCCCTCTTCGTCCACAACGGGGGCTGCCGGCATTTTGGGTAGGTCCTTAGACTGGTCGCCTGCGCTTTCATCGCGCAAGACATGCCACATGCCGTAGGTGGTCGTCGCATTGGGCTCCAAATCCTTAGCTTCGCAATAATCCACGTAACTCTGAACCAATACCGGGTGAACATCCTTCTCTCGGTAGGTCTTGCCCGATACCGTGCCCGAGTTCAGAAAATGAAGAGAGTGCAACGCAATCTCGCCGGGGGTTCCCAAACCCACCTCTTCCAATTTAATGAAGGTGTAAGGCAATGCTTCAATGTGGATCTGCCCAAATAAAATATGAGAGTGCCCACCCGGTAGGTAGCCTTTTGCCGGCGCTCCACCGAAAAAACGAATATCAATTC
>CAXGXL010000209.1:0-6432 GCA_964013555.1 uncultured bacterium | reverse complement strand
CTGGACACAACTTTTGCGACTAAAGCCCAACCGAAGTAGTTTGGGGAATCTGCTTCTAACTCGACTCTCTTACCAATTAGATTCCCGTGATTTCAGTGATTGCCCCCCGACCTAACCTTCGTTAGCATAGGAGAGAAAAGGTCTCAAACTGACGTCTTTCTAAGCGCCAAAGGCACTCTATTAGCATGACAGACTCCTCCATCATTTTTCCCCTCATTGGCGGCGGACTTATTGGTCTTTCTGCAAGTCTCCTTTACGCATTCAATGGACGCATCGCGGGAATAAGCGGAATACTCTCCAGACTCATCGGAGGCGGCTCAGACCGAGCTTGGAGACTGGTATTCCTAGCAGGCATGCTCACCGGCGGAATCATCTTCTTGTATATTACTCCCGAACAATTGGTCGTCGACATTGAGCGCTCACCGACTTCATTTGTATTAGCCGGAATATTCGTTGGCTTCGGTACTGCGTTGGCCAATGGCTGCACCAGTGGGCACGGAGTATGCGGCATTAGCAGAACCTCACGTCGATCAATCTACGCCACATTAGTATTTATGGGCACAGGCATTTTCTCCGTCTGGCTTGTGCGTGTCTTTTGGGGAGGCACCTTGTGAATCGATACGCCATCGCCTTTTGTTGTGGCATTTTATTTGCTGCAGGCTTAGTACTCTCGGGAATGACGCTTCCTTCGAAAGTGATTGGTTTTCTTGATATTTTTGGTGAATGGGATCCTAGTTTGGCTTTTGTAATGGCTGGCGCTATCGGAGTTCATCTACCCTTTCACCAGGTATTCAAGAAAAAGAAGGCCCCCATCCTCGACACCGAGTTTCATCTCCCGGCTAGAAGCAGTGTAGATCTCCCGCTTATAGGCGGCTCAGCTATCTTTGGCTTTGGATGGGGGCTAGTCGGGTTTTGCCCAGGCCCCAATATCGTGACTCTTGTTACTACCGCCGGGCAGCCCCTACTATTCTTCGTTGGGATGATAGTCGGAATTCTCTTCTTTCGCCTGGTGGAGATGCTTTATAAATCTCCCCAAGAAAATCAATAAATTGCTCCCGTGCCTCCTCAGCCTCAAAAAGTTATCACCCAGCCTCTCTCTGGGCTTATTGTCCTTATCGGCGGCTCGGGCCTTCTTGCCTGGGTTTCCCAAAGCCACTCACTACTTTCTTTGTTGGCCTGCGGGTTGGGGGCATGGGGCGCCCTTCAAGCACTCCCCCTCTCTAGAGTCTACCCAAGGGAAGTTCGAACCTTCTTGCATGCCATTATCCTTCTCCCTGGATGGACACTCTGGCTCATCTTTCACAGTGCTCCTTTCCTGGAAGAGGAGCAATGGTCCGGAATTTCATATAATATCGCGGACCGGATGCGACTCGAAGAAATTCCGGCCATTTTTCCGCATACCTTCTACGACGGGATCCCCCAAACCTTTTACGTCCAATCCAACGCAGCGCAAACATCCGTCCTTCGCATTCAGAACCACTCTGTAGAGGGAGTTTCTCTTGGCCAAGGACTCTTTCGACACACCTTAGTCGCCTCGCACTCTCAGCCAGTATCGAGGACCCTCACAGCAACTCTAATTCTCGACGGCACCCAACATCACCGCACCTTAAAGCGCGTTATTCCACTCGCACACCCCCGTTGGTTTTGCTCGGATCCGCAACGTGGCATCGCGGTAACTCTCAGCGAAGAAACAGACGAAGGTGTCCTCATAAGCTCCACTGGATCTCACTTTCGATTCTCCACCGGTGAAAGTCCATCGGACTGCCTCATTTTGCCTGAATCCAACCAAATTCTCATTAGTCACCGCCACTCTCCATTTCTTTGGCTCATTGACCTCAAAACCCGCGAGCTAAAGCGCAAAGTTCGCGTAGGGTTGGGTCAGCACCGACTCGCTCTAAGCCCCTCCCGAGACAAGATTGCCCTAATTCGCAACACCGACACCTGGAAAATAGATCTTTTGGCCAGTAGCAAATTGACCCGCCTAACAACGATTTCCTCACCAGCCCCTGCAGACTGGATTGTCTTCGGACAATCCTCTTCCGTAATTCTCTTCTCCTCCAAACAAAACCAAAGACTCTATCGTTTCGAAGAACAAGAGAAGAATTGGGAGCATACCTCTATTTTACTCGGCCGCCCTGCAACTGTAATGACATCAGACTCCCTAGGCAAAACGGTCTATCTCGCGACAACTGGTTTTTCCCAAAACATCAATGCCCTCAATGAAAACCACTTTATCGAAGACCAGATTCTTGGCATCGACACCACTAACTTGACCGTCAAGCACCATCTAAAACTTCCGGTTGCCAGCCGGGACAAGCTAAAAGCGGCACTCCACGAACCTGCTATTTACGCAGGCTCTCCCCTCGGTATCGCCGTTTACGACAAGCGAGTTCTGATAACGCTACCGGGAACCAATGAAGTTTGGTCACTCTCTGATTCATTAGGGCCTCCTTTCAAACGATTAGCTTTTGACCAAGACCACCTTCGTCAACCCGTTGGAGTAACTTGGTTGGGGAGTTCAACCTGGGCAATCACCTCCCCAAGCGAAGGAACCATTGAAATACATTACCCCGGGGGGCCAACTAGAGTCGCACTAACAAAACCAACCGCCTCCCTACTTGATATTCAGATAAAGCAAAGACTAGGGGAACAGGTATTTTACGAGTCTACTCGCTCCGGGCGTTCGTGCCAAAGTTGCCATCTGCATGGGGACAGTGATTATTCAACTCACAATATTGGCGACGTGAAAATCCTCCCCTCAACCCTATCAATTCTGGGCCTCGCAGGAACATCTCCCTACCTTAGGCAAGGCAGTTACAAACAAATCCATCATCTCATGGATCTTTTGAACTATACATTTGGGGGCTTTGACATAGAGGACCCACAACGTGGCGAGCATCTCGAAGCGTTTGTTGAAAGTCGCCCCCTTCCGATCAACCCGAACCACCTGGGAGCTTTGAGCGCCCATCACCAAAACCAGATTCAAGATGGCTACAAGGTTTTCTTGAAAGCTCAATGCAACCTCTGTCATCCTCCACCAGCATTCACCCACCTCGGAAAACTACCAGTCACCTCTCTTTTCCCTGAGTTTTCTAACCCAACCTACTTTATGGACACCCCAAGTCTGCTGGGGATCTGGAGAAGCGCCCCCTACCTTTACGACGGTCGTTCTGCTGACCTAAAATCCCTTCTTACGAAACACAATGGTGCCAACCGTCACGGAGATACTCAGTCTCTAACGGATAGCGAAATCGATACGCTAGCATACTTCCTGGAAACTCTCTGATGATTCGAGCCCCAAGAACAACGACCTACAAGCTTCTCATCGCCTGGGTACTTCTTGTCACCATGCTGGTAGCTCTATGTGCTAACGAGAAGTTTTGGATGCACAACCAATTGAAGTTAATTCGCGGCACTGGACTACTTGCCCTCTTGTTTTTTTTGCTTACATTGCTCCACTCGCCAATAAGGCAAATTCTGAGGAAGAGACCGACAAAAAGACAGTTCCAACTCAACCTACGCCGAAGCCTAGGACTCGTTAGCGCAACGGCTGCACTTGTACATTCCGCACTGGCCTTGCTCTGGTATTATCCGGCAGAGCCGTGGTTCGTGCCGCTTCTGGACTCCTTCAGCCGTTTCGGAATCGTTGCTATGCTCACTTTAGTGCCCCTATGGATAACTTCGTTCCCCACCTTGAACCGTGGTTTAAGACTAAGGCATTGGGCCGCACTTCACTCGTTAATCTACCTAAGTGCGATTCTCATAGCAGGGCATGCTCTACTGGCCCCCTTCGGTTCCGCAAAGTGGACTCTCTTAGGTATTGGTCTCGTTGTAGGCATTCGGATACTGGGCCACATCGTTACACGGACTCGATTCAAACCAACTTTTGCTAAGAACAGAGGCGATTGAGAGTGACCGCATCGCACAATCCCTAGAGTATTTGCACTGGGCCCCGCCTTCAAACGATAGGTTGACGCCGAAACAAGACTCTCCCCAATTGTCTCAAACTTCCAACGAGCCGGCAGCTGTTCGCGGAAGCTCAAGCCAAAACACCGCGCCGCTGCCCTTTCCAGAACCGACTCCAACCCGGCCTCCCATGGCCGCTGCTAGATGCTTAACTATGGCCAAGCCCAGTCCCGTACCGCCCATGTACCGTGACCTCCCTTTATCAACTCGATAAAAGCGCTCAAAGAGTCGGTCGTGGTGTTTCTCATCGATACCCGCCCCCTCGTCTTCCACTTCGATTCTCCAAAACGCCCCAACCTCCTGAAGCCGGACATAGATGCTAGCATTGTCCGGCCCATACTTGATCGCATTCTCCAAGTAATTGACCATAATCTGGTCGAGCGCCTTACTATCGGCCACAACCAAACTCTTGTCAGAAACACTCGACTCCAATTTGATATTGCGTTTATTAGCCTTCACCTCAACTATCGACCAAACACGGTTAATTAAACGAGCCAGCGCAATTTCATCCGACTGCACCTCATATTTGCCCGATTCAATTCTAGTAAGGTCCAGCAAGTCGGAAATCAAATTCGAAAGTCTTCTCGCATTTCTCAAGATTCCATCAACAAACCGTTCCGCCTGCTCTCCATCGGCAAGAGCACCATCCAAAAGGGTCTCCGAATTTGCTTGGATAACGGCTATGGGTGTCCTCAACTCATGAGAGACATTAGCAACAAAGTCGCGACGCACGATCTCTAATTTTCGGAGACGAGTAATATCATGAATCAAAATGATATCTGCACTGCCCCCCCGCGTGAACTTCGCCAAAACCGTTCTATGCAAATCCGGTATGGAAAATTCGGCATAGCCCTCTTCATCCCCCTCTGAGCCCATTAATTCGACCAATTCGGGGCTATCGATGCTCTCACTAAGAAATTTCCCAGTAGGGTCGTCGGTCAGGCTTAGAATCGTTTGTGTCGCCCGATTTGCAAAGACTACGCGGTTTTCTTTGTCGACGGCCAATACAGCATTCTCCATTCCCTCAAGAACCGATTGAAACCTATCGCGCTCCGTACCCAATTCGCTCAGGAGCTGACCCAACTCAGAAGACATCTGGTTCATAGATTGGGCAATCTTCCCAAATTCATCTTGGCGCTTAACCGGGATTGGATCCGTATCCTTGTCACTTACTAAAGAATGTGCACTCTTTACTAAATTACGAAGTTGGTTCGAAAAATAATAGGATGCCAGGCTACTCATAAAAACAGCGATAACCATTCCAATAATACCCGCGACAATAACCCAACGTCGCATTCGATAAGTTACACTATCGATTAGAACCCGCGGCATCGCTACTCTCACAACGCCTCTTTGGTCCTCTCTGTATTGGTAACGATGAGCAACATAACTCAATTCTCTCTTCACTGTCCTACTAAAACGAGTTGCTTTGCCTCTTCCTTTACTCATTGCCTCGACAACTTCAGGCCGACTCGCGTGATTTTCAACCGTCAGCACTTCGGCTCTGGTCAAATCAGAATCCCCAAGCACGATGCCCTGAGCATCGATGATACTTACCCGTGCCTGAATAGCCTTTCCTATTCGGTGCGCAAAAGCATGCACCGTGCCACCTGCGTCTAAATTGGGAAGCTCTTCGAGAGAAGCCACAATTGCGGTCGTATAAGAATGCAGGTCACGTTCAATTTTTTGACCAAACCATCCCCGCAAGACACCTTCCAGGTAGACCCCACTGATGGTTCCGCAAATTGCCAAGATAAGAAGCGATATCGCCACCAACTTTGTTCGAACACCCATTCTCACCGGACAAGAGCCCTATCTACGATTCACGTTCGCGAAACCTGTAGCCCACGCCACGAATGGTCTCAATATAATGCTCTAACGAACCGAGTTTCTCACGAAGCCTTTTGACATGGGTATCCACCGTTCGCGCTGTTACCACGGCATCAAACCCCCAAACATCGTCTAAGAGTTTGTCCCGGGTTTGTACCCGCCCCTTCCGCTCCAAAAGAGTTGTCAATAAACGAAACTCGAGCGCGGTTAAAATGACCTCATCGTCGTTTATCCACACTCGATGCCCTAAGGTGTCCACCGTCAGTCCACCAAATTTGAGCTTTTCGGTTTCACCTTCATCAGTCGAAGAAACTCTTCTAAGAATCGCCTTTACTCGCAGCATGAGCTCCCGAGGACTATAGGGTTTAACCACATAATCATCCGCCCCCACTTCAAACCCGATGACCCGATCCATCTCCTCACCACGGGCAGTTACCATAATAATAGGAATGTGCTTGGTCTCTTCGGCCGCTCTTAGCCTTCGGCAAATCTCTTTGCCGGATACATCCGGAAGCATGAGGTCCAACAAAACCAAATCCGGTAGTGGTGACCGACAAGCCTCGGCCATCGCTGACTCACCATCAGGAGCTACCCGTGTAAGGTAACCTTCTTTATTGAGGTTATATTCAAGTGTTT
>CAXGXL010000208.1:0-6434 GCA_964013555.1 uncultured bacterium | reverse complement strand
TTGCGGTTGGCGGCGGAAGAGGCTTAGTCGTACCCGTCATTCGTAATTCGGAAGCACTTAGCTTCGCAGAGATTGAGCAAACTATCACCGACTTTGGAAAACGAGCCCAACAAAATAAGATTAAACTAGAAGAGCTTAGTGGAGGCACATTCACCATCAGTAACGGCGGTGTCTACGGCTCTTTATTGTCGACTCCAATCGTCAATCCACCTCAGAGTGGGATATTAGGGCTGCATGGGATCAAAGAACGCCCCGTCGCCGTTGATGGGCAGGTAGAAATTCGTCCAATGATGTACATTGCCTTGACATATGACCACCGCATTGTAGATGGGCGCGAAGCTGTTAGTTTTCTCAAGCGTTTAAAGGAGTGCATTGAGAACCCCTCTCGAATGCTCTTGGAGATTTAAAATATGAGTGATTCACCCTTTGATCTCATCGTAATCGGCGGGGGACCAGGAGGCTATGTCTCCGCAATTCGAGCTGCCCAACTCGGCTTGAAAGTCGGCTGCGTCGACAAAAATGAAGTATTAGGGGGAACCTGCCTACGGGTCGGATGTATTCCAAGTAAAGCGCTATTGGAAGCAAGTGAGCACTACCACAATGCCCAACACAATCTAGCCAAATACGGTGTGAAGGTCTCCAATGTAGAACTCGACCTCGCCAAAATGATGAAGCATAAAACCAAAACCGTTAAGGTACTAACCAAAGGGATTGAAGGGCTTCTCAAGAAAAACCACATAAAGCACTTCCAAGGTCTGGGAACCGTTTTAAGTGCCACAGAAGTGCTGATAACAGATTTAGAAGGCACCCAGACGAAGGTTCAAACCTCACGAATATTGCTAGCGACGGGCAGTAAAGTCACCCCCTTGAAGGGAGTCGAACTAGATGGCGACCGCATCGGCACCAGTACCGAAGCGCTCTCATATCCAGAAGTGCCCGAGCACCTTGTCGTCATTGGAGCCGGCGTAATTGGCCTCGAATTGGGTTCCGTTTGGCAAAGATTGGGAGCTCGAGTAACCGTCCTAGAATATCTGGACCGAATCTTACCGGGAATGGACGAAGCTCTGGCCACCGAAGCCCAGAAAATTCTCAGCAAACAAGGAATTAAATTCAAGCTTGGACAACGTGTTACTGGTGCTAGAGTTGATGGTGCTGAGTGCATCGTTGAATGTGAAGGAGCCGAGCCTCTCAAATGTGATCGGGTTCTTCTCGCAGTGGGAAGAATGCCCAACACTGACCAACTAGGCCTACAAGACGCCGGCGTGCAACTGGACGACCGTGGTCGTATCCATGTGGACGAGCACTACCAAACCAATGTTAAAGGAATCTATGCCATTGGTGATGTCATTCGAGGGCCTATGCTAGCGCACAAAGCAGAAGAAGAAGGCGTTGCCTGTGTAGAGCATATTGTTACGGGATATGGGCATATCAACTACGATACCATTCCTGGGATCGTATACACCGCCCCAGAAATTGCTTCCGTAGGCAAAACGGAAGAAGAGTTAACAAAAGCGGGTATTCCGTATAAAAAGGGGCAATTTCCCTTTATGGCCAATGGCCGAGCAAAAGCTATTGGCAACACGGAGGGATGGGTCAAGATTCTAGCCCACGCCACCACTGATCGTGTATTAGGCGTGCACATTATTGGAGCACATGCAGGAGACCTCATTGCAGAAGCCGCGGTCGCTATGGACTACGGGGCATCGAGTGAGGATATTGCTCGCTCGTGTCATGCACATCCCACCCTCGCCGAGGTAGTCAAAGAAGCCGCTCTAGATGTAGATAACCGAGCCCTTCATAGATAATATCTATGATCTATGAAACGTCGCTTTTTCTTTTTCGAGGCCATAATCTACCAAAGAAAAGGAGGAGCCACGGAAAAGCCTGATCTGCCTGCATACAATTGCACCCCCCAGACTCGCCTTCACCCGCACTACCGTCAGGGCTATCGGCTGGGTCATAGTAGGATGGCGGAACAATCCCCTTAACCATACACCATGAACGGGAGCCATCCGCGCAGCGAGCAGTCATTTCATCGTCTATCCACTGATGCCAATAATCAACTCTCGTATCCACCCCACCTTTGGCGCAATCACTCTGATCGTAAGCATGGGACGTAATCCCAACCACACGCTCCTTGCGAGTGGAAGAAGAGTCAACGGTCAAATAGCTAGGGCCACCGGAATCGCCATGGCACTTTCGAGACGTATCCGAGGCGCCACCGATTTGCATTTCACTTTGCTTAATTTCGTTGACAAAAGATTTTGCGCAAACTTTGATCCCCACGGTGCCTGGCTCAGGCGGCTGCATCCATCCACCTCCCTCGGCTGTCTGCTGGCCCCAGCCAGCAATTCCAACTTCTACACCTTCTTTAAGCTGCGCAAACTCCGACTCTGCAATAACGATAGCTGGCAAAATATCCACGATAGGATTCTCCAAGAAGAGCAGCCCAATATCCGAAAAGTCCCCCGGACCATTGACTCGCTGCATGGCATCAATCGCAAAACTAGGATGGGCAATCCAACTCGATGCTTTAAGGGCGTTGCCTGGTAGTTTGGCACTTTGCGGATTCGACGACATAGAAGACAAATCCGGCTCCACTGAAATGTAGTAATTAACGGATTTCAAATCGCCAAACCCCATGGTTAATAGTGTTGGATCTAAACAGTGCGCCGCAGTTAGAACCGTATCAGGGGCAATCAAAGTCCCAGTACAAGAAACTGCCGTTATTTGTTGCTCGCCTCCCCAGGGGCCAAGATCTAAAACAGCATCAGTCAAAATCGCAACCGCAGATGGATAAATGGACTCATCACACCGCTCACCATTGATTATGGGTGATTCAAGCTGGGTTATTTCCGAAGGCTCTAGCTCCCATTCCAACTCATCACCGCAGCTAAAAAGAAAACCGATTAAGATCCCCAACATCCAGTACTTCATCATGGGTGCTCCAAAAGTGCCGCTTTCTTTATTTCCGCTGGGCTGCAGACAAAACCGACGTTGTTCAATGCTGGCACCCTAGTAGTGAGATTCAATCTCGGCAATAGCTCGGCGCCAAAAACCACCAAAGCACACCAAGAAAACTAGGCTCTTTTTGCTCTCTTGGGCCCTTCACGTGGCAAAATTGCTTCAAAACCACCCACCACTTTCAAAAACCAGTCATTGTTAGAGGAGCTTAGGCTAAGCTTAATAGAGCTCTTCTCCCACAATCATCTTCCAATACTGCTTCCTCATCGATTCAGATACGTCCCTGAAGTTCAAAAATGGGGTATGGGCTGAGGTTGGCACCAAACTCCACTCCACACCCCACAATGGAGCGATCGAATTAGGCAACAAGGCATAGCGTAAATCCCCGACAACTTGAGGGTGGTGCGGATGCTCGATCAAATACCCCGCCGAAAAATTCGCAAAGCGCACTATGTCCCGAGCCTGGGTTTCAGACAATTCATAGGTCTTCAAGAATTGGGGCAACTCCAAAAGCCTCACTCGACTTCCTTCGTAGATCTTCGGCTCTCCCCACCAAGGTAGACGAATTGCGTCGACATAGTAATATTGGTTGTACTGATAGTACGAACGAAAGAGAATATTATTACCGAACGACGGCTTCACCCGACCCCGCTCAATCAAATGCCCACGGCTTTGCGCCAACCTCTCTTGCAAGTGACGAGCGGCTTGGTTCTGATAAATCCCAAAGGACAAGTAACAAAGAATCAACACCGCACAATACCGTACCCAGCGCTCTTGCCCTTTAAAGCTTGTAAGAGCGAGGCCTATAATCAGTGGTAGAGTAAAGAGTGGATCTACAATAGAAACGATATTCCACGCCACTTTGCGGCTGGAAACCGGCCAGTATAAGCTCGTGCCGTAGCTCGTGCACGCATCCAACAAACCATGAGTTGCACACCCTATAATTGCCGGAAACAGAATCTTCTTGAAGTTAAATGTGCGTCGAAACAAAAACGCCAGAGTCCAAGCAACCACAACTGCGCCAACCGGAACAAAAAAAAGCGAATGGGTAAAATGTCGATGGTATTCGAGAAAAAGAAGAGGATCAGAGGCCGACCGGATAAGTACATCCAAATCCGGTACCAGGCCCGCAATTCCACCTACAAGAGCCCATTTTCGAGTCTCTTTCTTAGGCGCTATCACCTGAGCTGCAACAGCACCAACGACTCCTTGGGTAATAATGTCCATAGGAAAATCAATTAGCTTTGTATTCAGGGGGCATCAAGGGCTTCTGAGTAGTTTACAATCACCTTAGAGCCTTCTCAGCCAGCAAGTACTCCGGTAAGGCCCATAGGTGCACCGAATCGAGAACCTTATTTTGGTATCCCCCAGCAGCACCAATTAATCTTCGAGCCTAAAAGGACAAAAACCTAATGAGCGTTATGGAGCGAGTTTACAATCCACTCTAGGATCGTCGAAGAGACTATTAGGAGATGCCTTGATTTGGGCTCCAGTACGAAGAGTTCAGAGAATTCCCTCTCAGCTGTAGTGCACTCGAAAGTCAATCTGGTAACATTTTCATGCACATGCGGAGCTTTCCAAGAGCCCCAAAGCCCTATTTATAGAGGCTCTACTAACTCAAAAACGAAGCGACATGAGATTATCTAAGCCCCAAAACGCCTCAAACAACCTTGATTTCCCCTCCGCTATCAATAGCTTAGGCCCAACCGGGAATCGGTAAAAAACCTCATTAACCGCTTGCCGGTGTAATATTCGAGAGCTATATAGGCGCAGCCAGTTGTCCACTAAACTCGGTTGGGTATGCAATCCGATCACAACGATGGAGAGAATCTAAGGTGAAAAAACTAGCGCTAATAATCTTTGCCCTCAGCGTCACCGCATGTGGTGGCGATGAAGAGGCCGCGGCCCCCAAATGCAATCAAGAGTGTGGAGGAGCGTTGGCAAATAACCCCAATGGTCGTTGCGATCTCTACGATCCGGACACCTACGATTCAGGAACTGTTACTTGCGTCGCTAACGATGCAGGACAATGCGTTGTTGATACATCTGCTTGTGTACAAATTCCCCCAGTAGCTGAGTACGCAAAATGCACCGGAACCGGTCAGGGAGATTGTGCCGACGGACTAATGTGCGTGACCGTAACAGAAGGTCTTAGTGCATGTATGGAAGCATGTAATCCTAACGACGCCACAGCTTGTCCTGATACAGCGACCAAGCGTGCATGTGTTCAAGTTACTGAAACTGCCGGCTATTGCTTTAAAGAAACTTCCAAGCTCAACGATCCTTGCTTCGAGAACCTCTCTTGGTGTGAAGAAGGCCAAGGATTTTGCCGCGCTACAAAAACCAATTTGGTCGGTGAGTGGCAAGAAGGACGAGGATACGAGGACTACCAAGACGCAGACTACCGCTGCAAGCCAGTTTGTGATCCAGCCGGCGTTGATACCTCCG
The DNA here is from genome assembly GCA_964013555.1 of uncultured bacterium. Taxonomy (GTDB): domain Bacteria; phylum Myxococcota; class XYA12-FULL-58-9; order XYA12-FULL-58-9; family JABJBS01; genus CAXGXL01. Next base: position 1,022 of record CAXGXL010000208.1, on the reverse strand, counting down.
CTACTACTTGCGGTGGAACCGACCAATGTCTGCAAGCGCCTACTCGAAATATCATGGGAATCGAGAGCGTTAACGGAGGTCCTTCGACTTCTCAAGATGGCTCTGACTACAAGGAATGTGATGCAACTCAGGCCGACCAATGTAGCGCCGGTTACGAGTGTGTTAAGCTTTCCTTCACCAATGGTGATGAAAAAGAACTATGCACGATGTTCGAGCACTGGTGTGGTCAAAACGCGACCTTTTGTGGCGCATTTAACCAAACCGGATTTCAAAATTGCCTTCAAACAGGACCTTGTAACGTCGCTCCAGATTACAAGATGTGTAACGTAGTGGGCAGTGATCCAGAACTACAAGATGCATCAACCTTCTGCCGCGGTGCATACGAAATCAATGACCAACCACTTCAAGGGCCTGTATGCATTGGCTTTTGTGAAGACGAAACCGTTAAAAACGAGGCAGGCGACGACCTCTTATTGCTTGATTGTGGTGAGGGCTATACATGCGCCGCACCTCCAGAAGGTGCTGAGTGGAGCATGACCCATCAATCTGTAGTAGATGGAACGGTTGATGCTCAGGGCAACCCCGACGAAAGTGTTACTTGCAGTGCCGATACCGACTGTGACGACACCAAAGGGTTCAAATGCCTGGAGCACCCAGCTCAAGATATCAGCACGAAGCACTGCTTCCGACCTCAAAAGGTTTGTACACCAAACTAAGTTTCATCCTATTTGGGATTTTGAAAAGGGGACCTCTGGTCCCCTTTTTTTATGGCAGTAAAGACCGGCCCTAAGTTCACGCTCTGATAACATCCCACTAAATAGCCCCCCCTTAAACTCTAGAAGCTTGATAACTCACAAGCTCAGCTTTCTCGAACTAATTGCACTCCCCACTACACAGTAAAACAACACCAGCGCAGACACCGTTCGAAAAACGAATACAGATGAGAGTTCAATTTAGTCGAAGAACCAAGATACCTAGGACCACCAAAATGGGAAGGTTACCGAGAGACTCTCATTTTGAAG
>CAXGXL010000207.1:0-6479 GCA_964013555.1 uncultured bacterium | reverse complement strand
TTAGTCGGTCCCACTTTGGGATTCGGACTTGTTGGGATTTGGTTGATTCAGACGATTTATCGTGCGCTTCAGGCTCTTGTTTTCGTTTTTTTGTGGCGCACAAAACGGTGGGCTAGTATCCAGATTTAGTTTTTTTTTCTTGAAAGTCGACGATGGTCGAGAACTTCCTGGACGATTTGCCTTTCGGGCGCATGCGGTACCGCTCCTGGGTGATTCAATTTTTGCAGTGTACCTGAGGCAGAGCGAAGTGTTTGACGCAACCCTGAAGTTAGTCTAGCGCTGGATGGCTCTTTTATTGCCAGCGCGGGAATGCGTTGCTTTAATTTAGAGGCGATTCGCATCGAGATTGACTGGTCGGAGTCGTTTCGAGCGTGTTGAGTAATTCGAATTGCGGAATCTTCCTGTTCGGAATTTGACAAACCGGTCCTGGTCGAAGCCGAATTGTCAACTGGCCTTTGCATTTGTTTCTTCGTAAATGGCTTTATCATGTCAGTAGCCCCCTTCCTCTTGCTAATACTTCTGCAAGAAGAACCCCCTTTGGGATGCTATTGAAGCAACATATCGAAAGATAGTTCCCCTCTCGCTAGAATTGACGCTAGCATGGATTGGAGTAGGTTCCATTGAGATTTTTTGTCAAAATCGTACATTGCGATGCAGTGCCTACTATGGGGTGGACTTTTTGAATCGTTTCACGCTTGTTATTGCAGGTGAAATTGTATGACGATCGGCGTACGAGGTGTGATCATGTATACGCAGAAAAATACCCAAAATGACCATTTTATTTTTGCGCGTGGTTATGAGCTAGGAGGAAATGGAATTTAGGTGACGTATTTTGGGACAGGGAGCGACTGGTGAGGAAGAACTATGTGCCAAGAGAGGTTAATTTGGCGGGGTATTCTAGAGAAGGGGAAAAAAGAGGAGCATTGCGCTGCAGCTAGCCTGCATTTCGGATTGCATTGTGGGCGAGGTTGTTCTTGATCATATCTGAAGCTTTTTCGCCAATCATTATGGAGGGAGCGTTGGTATTACCACCTGTTATTTTGGGCATGATCGATGCGTCGGCGATGCGTAATCCTTCAATCCCGTGCACCTTCAGTTCTGGATCGACCACCGCAAGTTCATCCACACCCATTTTACAGGTGCCCACGGGATGGTAGATGGTTTTAGCGAAAAGCCTAATGTGTGCTCGTAGGCCTTCCTCTGATGTTATGTGATCTCCAGGGACCGCCTCACTTTTGAGGTATTTAGAAAACGGTTCTGTCTGGGCGAATTCACGGGTCAATTGGATGCCCCTTAAAAGGGTTTTCATATCATCATCGTTTTCGAAGTAGTGTGGGTTCATAATGGGATGCTCCAGTGGATCGCTAGAGCGCAAGGTTATCTCGCCTCGACTTTTTGGGTAGATGAGTCCTGGCAAGACAGTAAAGCTGTGGGTTGTTGCAATTACTGGCTTTTCGGGCCCATCGTCATTCGGTTCGGGATATGCCCAAGGGATGCATAGATACTGGAGATCTGGCCGCGGCTTACTAGGGTCACTTTTAACGAAAGCTCCGCCTTCAAGAAAGGTTTTGCCAAACCAGCCTTCGTTTAGGAGAAGATCTTTGACCATTCCCGAGATGAAATGAAGCGCGGTGCTCGTGTGTCCCGTGTCTTTGGTAGCATGGTAGCGAACGGGGACCATCAAATGGTCGTGCAGGTTTTTCCCTACGCCGGGAAGGGCGTGGAGAACGGGAATCCCTTTTTCTTGAAGGTGGGCTGAGGGGCCGATTCCTGAGAGCATCATGATTTGGGGTGACCCTATCGCTCCGGCAGATAAAATGACTTCACTTTCGGCATTTGCGACTTTAATTTGGCCGTTTTTATCAATGTACTCAATACCCGTTGCTCGGCTATTTTGGAGCATCACCCGCTTGACCTGAGCTCCCGAGACGATTTCAACTCTGCCAGAACGTTGAGCCGGGTAAAGAAAGGCCACGGACGTGCTAGCTCTTTTGCGATCGGCGCAGGTCATTTGATAGACGCTAGCACCTTCTTGCTCAGGGCCGTTGAAGTCCTCAATAATCGGTACATCACAAACCTGAGAAACAGCTTGATTGAATGCTTCCGAGACGACACTGATACCTCGTTGGTGGGTGACTTTTAACGGGCCGTGGGCTCCGTGGTATTTTGACCCTCCGTCTTCATGGTCTTCGGACTTTTTAAAGTAAGGTAACACATCTTCGTATCCCCACCCTGGATTTCCCAGGTCACGCCATTCGTCGTAGTTGTCTCGATGTCCCCTGACGTAGAGCATTCCGTTGACCGAGCTACATCCGCCTAGGACTTTGCCCCGTGTCCACGGCATTTGTCGATTGTTCATATGGGGTTGGGGAGAGGTTCGATAACCCCAATCGCTGCGTTCCTTCAATTCGGGTACTTGGTAAACAATAGCGAGAGCACCTGGACGTCGAAATAGAAAAGACTTATCGCTTCCACCTGCCTCAATAACGAGAATCTGAGCGCCCTCAAGCTCTGCGAGGCGATGTGCGACCACGCATCCAGCGGAGCCGGCGCCAACAACAATATAATCGTATGATTTTTTTTGGTGCATCGAATAGGATTCCTTAATTTGGGAAAAAAGAAGGTGTACCCGTAACTTTACAAGTTGTATACTTAGAGGGTCGCCTAGTTAGTGTCAACACAGAGGATGGTTTGTTTGACTTCAAGATCCACATCTAAAATCACGAGCACGTCTCAGCAATTTCTTAAAGCCAGGCTGCCCCCACAAGAGCGACGTAAACAATTGCTAGGCGTAGCCAGTGAAATCTTAAGCAAAAGGGGCATAGAACAAGTTCGTATTCCCGAGGTTGCTCGCGCTGCGGGAGTAACTCGTCCGGTTGTTTATAAGTTTTTTCCGAACCGCAAAGCACTTCTGGTGGCAATTCTTGAGGATTTTGGTGCCGATTTGGAGAATCGATTTCGCGAGCATTTTGGTCGGCGGCAAGAGCAAGAGGCCGGTTTGCCGGAAATGGTTGCAGGATTCGTTGAGGCGACTTGTGATGCCATCGAATTGAAAGGGCCCGGTGCATGGTTTCTAATGGGGGCCACCGACTCGAATCCTGAGATAGCCGCAGTGGCCAAGGAGTTTTTGGAGCGGCTCAGCGGAGCGTGGCTAACGGAAATTACCGACGCTACGGGAGCTCAAACATGGGAAATTACAGCTTTGGTCGAAATGGTGATTGCTTCAAGTCGGGCAACTCTCGGATTGTGGATTAACGGTAAACTGAGCCGAGCCCAAACGTTGCACGCTCTACGGAAAGGAGTCTTGTCTTTATTACGAGGTTTCGGTGCTCGATAAGAGCTACTAGAGGATGTTTTTTCCTAGAGCGGACTGAATGAGCCAAACTGCAAACTCAGCCGTCTTATTGCCGATGTCCAAGATGGGGTTTAATTCAACCATTTCCATGCCTACTAATTTTCCAGTCGAGGCTATTGTTTCGCAAAGCAAGTGACTCTCCCTAAGGTTGAGTCCTCCCAGGACTTCCGTGCCTACACCTGGGGCATGTTCTGGGTCAACTCCATCAAGATCAAATGAAAGGTGGATTCCGGAGGTTCTTTCCAAGAGGTAATCAATCGCTTCACGAATGCACAGAGCGGTTCCTCGTTCGTCTATTTCCTGCATTGTATAGACACGAATACCCAGCTCTCCAACCAGTGGCGCTTCGGTGGAGTCTACATCCCGGGCACCGAAAATCACCACGTTCTTGGGCTTAAGAATTGGTTTTGGGCCTGAGAGGCCAACCAATTGCTGAGGCCCGTGTCCCAATAGAGTTGCGAGAGGCATTCCATGAATATTGCCTGAAGGACTTGTGTCCGGGGTGTTCAAATCGGTATGCGCATCTACCCACAGAACTCCAATATCCTGGTTTTGTTCTTGGTAGTGTTGGCAGATGCCACTGATGGTTCCCATGGCTTGGGAGTGGTCTCCACCAAGTACCAAGGGGAAGCAACCCGTTTGTAGTTCCTCACGAACATTGTTGCGAAGTTTAAGGCACGTTTGATAAATTTCATCAAGGAAGCGTGCCTTAGGGTTTTTGGGTTCAAAAAGCTCGTATTTATGAAAGCCGGTTGTTTTGACGCTGGTAACATCATGTCCCAGTTTTTGTAGTTTCGGAATGAGGCCTGCAACGTGCATAGCCGAAGGTCCCATATCGGTACCTCGACGGCCGGCACCGAGGTCTAAGTGAACGTTGTTTATCGCAATTTTCATGAAGTACCCTAATTTCAAAAATGGCTTGTTGTGAGGATTAAGTCATTTTACATGGACGCACAAAATAAGCGGGGAGGATACCTTCAAAAAATAAAAATGCAAGGTATTGAGGGCTATTATGATTTTGAGCCATTCTAAGAGTGCAACGACCTTGGTCAGGAGAATTGAGGTGAACACCGGCCGAGTATTTCTCCGAATATACATGAATTCTCAAGGGTTCCGAATGCATGACCCCACTGACCGCCAAGCCGGCTTTCGCAAAATGCATCGGCATGCGCACCTATATTATGTTGAATCATGAGCGATCCTTGCATGGAAAGTGCGAGCAGCTCGGTTATTCGCCGGGCTTGTGTTGCCATCTTCCCCGGTGAGCGAAGTTCCCTTTGGAGGCGACTAAGAGCAGCGTCTAGGTATTTGTTTGCGCCTTTCGTTTTGTTGAGCTCCAGGAAAAAGAGCTCCATAGAATCAGGGGAGCGTTGCAGGGTGCGGATGACATCGAGGCAAATCACGTTGCCTGAGCCTTCCCAAATACCGTTAAGCGGTGCTTCTCGATAAAGCCAAGGCATCGGTGATTCTTCGACGAAGCCGGCTCCTCCTAAACACTCCATAGCTTCGCTTATTACCGGGACGATTCGTTTGTTTGTCCAGTATTTTCCAATTGCGACTGCGATTCTGGAGAAGAGTTTGGCTGCGGGATCGGTATTGGCTTGATCGTAAGCGCGGGCGACTCGAAAAGTGAGTGCTACAGCAGCCTCTACTTCGAGAGCTAAGTCTGAAAGCACGTTTTTCATCAAGTCATGTTCAATGAGCTTCTTGCCGAAGGCTCGCCGGTGGTGTGCGTGGTGAATCGCTTGAACAACCGATTGCCGCATCAGTCCACTAGCAGCAAGCATGCAATCTAAGCGAGTGTGATGTACCATTTCTATAATCGTTTTGATTCCATCTCCTTCCTCTCCCACTCGTTGGGCCCATGTTGCGTCATATTCAATTTCGCCTGAGGCGTTGGCTTTGTTGCCGAGTTTGTCTTTGAGGCGCTGAATCAAAAAAGGGTTGCGTGTGCCGTCTGGCTTCCAACGTGGAACAAAAAAGCACGATTGGCCGTTTTCGGTTTGGGCGAGGGTTAAGAATGCGTCGGACATGGGAGCGGAGCAAAACCATTTGTGCCCAGAGAGAAGGTACGAATTGTCGTCGCATTTGATGGCACGCGTTGTGTTCGAGCGAACATCCGAGCCCCCTTGCTTTTCGGTCATTGCCATGCCCATGGTCAGACTCGTCTTTTCTGCAGGGGGAATACATCGAGGGTCGTAGATATGGTTTGTTAATTTAGGCTCCCAGAGCGCAGAAATTTCGGGGTTGTTTCGTAGGGCAGGAACAACCGCGTAAGTCATGCATAGTGGGCAGCACACTCCTGGCTCTATTTGGGTAAGCATATATTGAGCAGCGGTGTGGTGAACGTGTCCGTGATTGTGCTTGGCAGACCAGGCAGTGGCTGTAATTCCTGCCTCGCGCCCGAGTTGCATCATATAATGATAGGAGGGATGAAATTCTACTTCATCTATACGATGGCCGTAGCGGTCGAAGGATCTTAGCTTAGGAATATTCTCATTGGCGAGTCTTCCAGAACGAATGGTCTCTTCGCGCCCGAGTATCTCCCCAAATGAAATTAATGGGTCTTGTAACTCACTTCCCCCCTCCCGAATGACCGCGTCCCTAAGGGCTGCATCTGTAGAATAAAGATTGTAGTTTTCAAGGGGGGGAGGTTGGTTGGTGACGTTGTGAGTTCTAAGAAGGGTCAGTGGTGTGCGAGCGGCCATGGAAGTTCCTCTTTGGAGCAATATCTAACAATGCCGAATGCCACTTCAGTATTCAAGCATTGTTTGAGGCTCTCCTTAAGGATTGTGTACCTTTTTGTTGGGGAACAACCCCAGGACCCCCAGAGAACGCTTAATGGGTAGCCACAGTGCTTCAAGAACATTGGAGTGAAGTTCGGGCTCTTCGCTTGACACTCCGTAGGTTATTTCGGACCGCGTTTCCGCGGTGAATAGAGACCTGCCACACCAATCCCAAATAGAAAGGCACGAGCCGTAGTTTTTGTTGAAATGAATCGGTGCACTACTGTGGTGAAGTTGATGTTGGGCTGGTGAAATAAATACGTGTTCCATCAGGCGACCGTAAGAAAGCCATGTTTGGGAGTGTCGCAAATTGGACCCGGTTAGATTGAAGATAAACC
>CAXGXL010000206.1:0-6522 GCA_964013555.1 uncultured bacterium | reverse complement strand
GGCCGGACCGTATTTGCTCTCTTCATTGACTTCGCGAGCACGGAATGCGCCACCTAGATTGTCGTCGCCACAAGATGGAGATACCAACAATGCTGCAAATAGGAGAAAGATATTAAAAAACGGCTTGTTTGGCTTTTTTCGTGGAGTGATTGTCATAGTCTAAAACCCGGTTTAATTGATGCTCGAATCTGGTGGACCCCAGAAAGGGTGGTTGATAGCACACAATCGGGTGATTCGCTAGCTCAAAATCTCGAAGAAATTTGCGGGTAAATCAGAAAGCTTGTAGCGGAAAACATAACAGTTACAGACTTTTATAGTTTTTTGGGCTCCGTTTATTCGAAGCAAGTGGGGTTCGTCTGTCGCCTAGGGGCTCTGCGGATTCGTTCGGAAAGATGGTAAAACATCGAGTTAGGCATGGGGGAGCTCGAGGGCTTTTTTTATTTAGCCCGGCAGGGAGCGGACCCAACCTTGGGCAAGCTGCAATGAGTGGAAGCCACGACGCTCATAGACTGGTGGTTGAGTGTTGCTCGGTATCACAAGGGTAGGGGGATCTGCGTAGGTTGACCTACGTCGGACCGTGTTAGCATCCCTCGATTTTGCCTGTTCATTTTCTTTTCTTTTCGGTACAAGCCGCATCTTATGGCGCTAAGACTGACCCTAATTTTGACTCTTTTCTGCTCCTCCGCGTGTCTTTGGGAGGGAGAATCCCCGGCCTTGCAGGGAGTGGATACCCGTTTAACTCTTTTACATACGTCAGATATCCATTCGCGACTCTTTCCGTTCGATTTGGCGCCCACCGCCGGAGACCGTTCAATGGGACTTGATGCGGCCAATGCTCCTTTCGGGGGCGCTGCTCGGTTGGCGTATCTTATCAAAAGGGAACGAAAGCGGGCTGACCGGGTCTTGCATGTAGATTCTGGGGATTGTTTTCAAGGCGCCCCCATTTTCAATGAGTATTTTGGCGAGCCGGAAATTAGGTTTCACTCCTTGGTGGGTTTGGATGCAGCAGTTGTGGGTAATCATGAGTTTGATGCCGGCGCGTATAATGCCGTAGAGCAATACGACAAGTGGGGTTCATTCGATTGGTTGGCGGCAAACTATATCAACCCTGATCCCCAAGACCCAAACAACCACCGTTTGGATTCTATGACTCGTCCCTTTAGTTTGTACAATTTGGACGGATTGCGAGTGGCTGTTATTGGTATGGGAAATCTCGGCTCGCTGACTTCGATTGGTGAGGGCGGAAACTCGTTGGGAATAACGCCACGGGAGCAAAACGAAACCGTTCGCCATTACGTGGGGCTTTTGCATGACAGTGTCGATTTAATTGTGGTGTTGAGCCACCTGGGCTTAACGGAGGACCAAGAGTTAGTCCGGGGCTACGAGAAGGTTGTTTGGAAGGACCGATTGGCTCCTGGTTGGACGATTCGAGAGGATTTCGGGGATGGGCGGGTCCTTGCATGGATTCCGGGAGTTAAGGGAATCGACCTCATTATGGGGGGGCACCTCCACGTTGTGTTAAATCCCCCAAAAAGCGTGACGGACCCCGATGGCCGGGAGGTTGTGATTACTCATAGTGGCGCCTTCGCTAAGTTTCTGGGCAGGCTCGATGTTGTTTTGCAAGATGATGAGGAGTTTGGTGGAAAACGAGTTGTCAGTCATAAGTACCAGGTGTTTCCTGTGGATGCTCGATTGAAGCCGTACGAAGATCAAGAGGTTAAGAAGATGTTGGAGCCCTATTTATTAGGGTTAAATATCGAGTTGGATCTCGGCCGGGTAATCGCCTACGCGCCTAAAACCATTCTTCGCAGGTCCAATACTGGGAATGGAGATAGTGGATTAGGGAATATTGTCGCGGCTTCGATGCAGAATCGTCGCGGGGTCAATGCCCAATTCTCTATTACCAATACACTGGGAATTCGTGACAATTTTTATGCGGGGCCGATTACTCTTGAAGATATGTTCAATGTCTTTCCCTTTGAGAATACTCTTACCATGATGTACCTCTCTGGACGGGAGGTGCAGGAAGTGGTGGACTATATCACGGAGCGCAGTGCTTCTCGGGGGTGCCAATCTCAAGCGCAGGTTTCGGGCATCTCTTTCACGATGAATTGCGGGCAAGTTTTAGCCAATGCAAGGCAGTCAGAGAACTACGTTTCTCCGGGCGAGAACATTCTTATAAACGGCGAGCCTATTTTTCCTGACAATAGCTATAAATTAGCCACCAACGATTACATTGCTCGTGGGGGATCTGGCTTTAAAGTGCTAAAACGCAATACCACGAAGGTGGATACTCATGTGTCTTTGCGCGATGCGCTCGTTGATCATCTTCGCCAGTTGCAGGCGTGCAAAGACTACGAAGTTGAGATGGATATCTGTTCAAAACCGGACGATACCTCGCAGGCCATGTGTCGCAATATTGGCGGCGTGGGAAGAATCCCCGGAGCTCCCGGGTCTCAAGGCCCCTATGCTGAAATGCCTTGCGTGATTGGAACTGAAGATGGACGAATCAAACGAAAAACCTCAGAAGGGTTGGGAGAATTACCCGATGCCCCTACTGAGGAGCCGTAGGGAAACCATTATGAATTATGTTGGGTGGTTGACGCCTCTTTTGTTGGCGGCCTTTGGGTTGTCGGGTTGTGTGGTTGAGGAATCAAGAGTCAAAGAGGGCTTGGGCAGTTTTAAGGTTGAACTTCTGAGTGTCGATCCGTTTACTAAAAGTGCTGGTTGCGAAGGCGCCCCAAATCAAGGCAGCAAAGATTGCCCACGGCCTTTCGCTGTAGCGGATTCTCCTGTGGGCGTTCGATTGAAAATTCAAGCGCTCGATAGGAAAGGGGCACCTCTTAAATGGGATGGAAGTGCGCTTTTGGATGTGCGACCTGCTGAGTTCTTCAATGTTGGGCCTGGTGGGAAACTAGTTCGTTTCGTTGATGGTGTGAGCGATGAAGTTGAGGCTCAAATAGTGCACGGGTTTGGCCAAGTTCGGTTTTGGGCAGAGGATTGCGGTTCGACAACAGCACCTGGCTCTTTTGCAACAGGGGTTAGTGCGGCTCTCTATTTTGAGTCTCCTCGAGTGGACCAATTAAATGAGACGATGGACAATACCACTAGCCCATTGACCCCGAAGGCCTCGAATGCGTGTGTTATCACCGGCGATCCGCGCTACGGCATTGGAACCGACCGAGATGGAAAAACAGCATTTGTAGGGTACTCGAATGGAAACGCCGTTAATGCTCCTCCACCTGCGGTGGGTAATTTTGTCGAATTAGTGGGGTGTACTCGGGCGCAATACGATGAGGCACTTGCTGCGGGGACTCAGTGCAATCGAGGTCCGCTGGTGGTTACAGGAATCGGAAACGAAGGTTTTTACCTCAGCGATATCAATGTAAATTCGATGGCGACCGGATTTAATCATCTCTACGTATTTAACTTTAATTACCCTGAGAATTTGGAATTGGGAGATATTGTAACTCGCCTCAGAGGTAGTCCGGTGGAGTTTTCTGGTTCGACTCAGATGGGAAACCCGGTGTGGGAACGAGATGGCGTAGGGCTTGGGAAAGACTTGATCCCGGCTGCGGTGACCGTAGGGAAAGACTTGTACAGTTCGAGTCTCAGGACTTTTGGCCGGAATGAATCCGAAGCGCTGGAGCTAGAAAAATTGGAAGGCGCTGTGGTCTGTATGGACAATATAGCCCCAGCGAGTCGTTTGGTGCAGTGTGACGTGAATTCATCCGGTCGGATCGAGCGAGAAGGGTGCTTGCTTGGCTCCGTTGATGCTCCATTACCTCCCTTGTGTTCTTCAGGAGGGAGTGGTTTGGCGCCGGCGCCTCCCGCTTGTGATTCTCGAAGTGAACGACCGTTTTGTCTCGATATGTCGACCATTGCTGACAACTTCGTTCAACTTGATGATTCAGAGCTTGTGGGGTTGAATGAGGAAGAGCGTCAAGTTGAAAAAGAAACTAAAGCACTCGAGCTATGTGGCTTAACGGGGTATTTGCCCAGTAATCCGGCTGAATATTGTTGTGAGCGCGCTTGCTACAATGATTTTAGCTGCAGCGATGAATCTTCTCTGACGGTTTATGGACAGTGGACTGGCGATATTAACGGTCGCTACACTGCGCAGGGTGAAACCCTCCCGACCAAAATTGCGGTTATTACCCGAGATGCCGATCCCGACTTTGACCCGATTCGATTTGCGAAAGAGCAACTTGAAAAACCTCAGAGCGAGCGACAAACCCTGCGGGTTGTTGGTAATCTGCGCCAGGTGTTGGCTGCGCGCCCTGTTTGGGTTCTGATCGCTCGAAACAAGGGGGATATCGAGGTAAATGGCGTTTGCCCTTAACCTCGATTGTTTAGTTGCCGCAACATTCTAAAAGCTGCGCTCGCTGCGCCGAAGCCGTTGTCTATATTTACGACGGTGACGCCCGCTGAGCACGTATTGAGCATCGACAATAGAGCAGTCATACCGGCGAAGTTGGTACCGTAACCGACCGAAGTAGGCACGGCAATCACAGGGCAGGCAACCAAGCCTGCGACGACAGATGGGAGTGCTCCCTCCATTCCAGCAACGACAATGATAGCATCGCATTGGGTTAGGTTCTCCTTGATTGCAAGGAGTCTATGGAGGCCAGCGACCCCTACATCGTAACGCTGGTAGTTGGAGATTCCGTAGAAATCGAGAGTAAGTCTAGCTTCTTCGGCAATGGATATATCGGATGTTCCTGCGCAGAGAACTCCGACGAGTCCTTGGGTTTTTATTGGGGACTGAATTCGGAAACCGATTCGTGAGCGCTTGTCGATTACAATACCGTCTATGGATTGCTCCAACAATTGGGCGGCTTCTGGCTGCAGTCTTGTACAAAGGAGATTCGCGCCTTGCCGTAGAATTGCTTGCGCGATGCCGACAATTTCGGTTGGGGTTTTGAATTCTGAGTAGATGACTTCTGGTGAGCCTTGTCTAAGGTTGCGGTGGTGATCTACGCAAGCAAATTCAAGGTGCTCAAAGGAGAGTCCCTCGAGCTTGGTGAGGGCTTCTCGAGGCTCTATTTCACCTTGCGCAACTTGGCTGAAGAGAGTTTCAATAAACTGTGGGGTCATGGGCTATGGGGCGTTTCTATTACTCTAAGCAGGCTCCCTGATCGATATCCCTCTAGATCTAGGGTTACATAGGTAAAGCCGATCCGACGAAACTCTTGAGCAACGCTGGTGTGGTGGCGGGCAATTTTCTCTATATCGTTTGCCGGCACTTCGATGCGAGCTGTCGCTCCATGAAGTCGGACTCGTACTTTGTCGAAGCCCAATTGCTGCAGAAACGCTTCTCCTTGTTCTATTTTGTGAAGTCGGGCTGGTGTTACCGTGACGCCGTATGCCACTCTCGAACTGAGGCAGGGTGAAGAAGGGGCGTCGGCATTTTGCAGACCCAACATAGTGGCTACCGCGCGAATGTCCTCTTTAGTAATATTCAGATCTAGAAAGGGGCTTTTGATTTTGAGTTGGACAGCTGCTTGGTGCCCGGGCCGATGTCCCCGCAGATCTTCGGGATGGGTTCCATCTAGGATGACTTCAGCATTCAGCGTTTGCGCTTTTTCTAGAAGTTTAGAGTAGAGTTCGCTCTTACAGTGGAAGCAGCGGTCTGGTGCGTTACGTACATATCGTTCGTTATTGAGTTCATCCGTTTGAACTTGGTGAAGCTGAATTTGATGGTTTTTGCAGAAGTCTCGAATGGACTCTAAGGACTTGGCTGGTAAACTGGAGGAGACTCCAGTAATCGCGTGAACTTTTCCCTTAGGGAGTGCCTGATGAGTAACGAGGGCAAGCAAAGTCGAATCAACTCCCCCCGAAAGAGCGACAACAGCCGAACGATATTGGCGCAGATGCTGCTGGAGCCTAGTCAGTGTAGCTTGGCTTTTCCGTGAATAGGACAAAGCCAACCCTGAATTTTCTCTGAACTGTTTCACTTATAATTCTTTACTTGTTGCGTAATGCACACTGAGACAACATCCATAGCAAGCAACTGACTTGGAATGAGGTCTGACGGAATTCGGGATAGGGAATTGTCAGCCTGAGGGGCTAGAAGTCTAGGTCGTCTTCATCCTCTGAAAATGGATCTTCAAAATCGCCGTCAAAGTCATCCTCTGAATCTTCGGTACTTGTTTCTTCAGCATCGTCTTCGTCTTCAAAGGACTCTATTCCTGGGGCCGGCCGGCTTTCGAAGTCGAATGCGTCAGAAGTATCTGGCTCAGAGTAGGACTCATCTTCTTCCTCTTCGTACTCGTCTTCTTCATCGTACTCGTCAAATACACTATTTAGTTCTTCGTCGTGTCTTCCCATCATGCCGTTTAATTCCATGAAACTTGTTGTTAGAAACTAATGAGTTCGTAAGGCGGACTCATTTTCGTGAAAATGCTCCACTTAGACGTCTAGTTACACCAACTCGCGGTGGGGTCAAACCCTGAAGAAAAAAAGTAAAGAAAATTAGCGGACCGAAAGGGGATAAAAGGTACTTCCAAGATCTGATTTTTG
>CAXGXL010000205.1:0-6547 GCA_964013555.1 uncultured bacterium | reverse complement strand
GCCCTCTAGAGCGGATAATGAATTAGAATACAATATTGATTTCGCCCTGCATTTTCACGAGCCAAGCTTAAGTTGACGAAAGTATTAAGGAAATATCCCGTGTAATTAAGTTTGCGGGGGCGCAGAAATCATTTTTTGCGCGAGGTGTTTCTTGGGTTGAAAAGAGCTCTTTTTGAGGGCGGCCGCGTTTCTGGGCTAGTCAGGGCGTTGGTGATTCGGCGTTTGCCTGGGGTTTAAGATCTGAATCACCGGTTTTTGGTTTTTCTCATATGAAAATGGTTTTTATCGGAATAGATTTGGTTTCTGTGGGGTTTTAACTGAGATTCAAAGGACACCTGCAAGGAAAGCTAGCGCAGAATGCAACTCCTCCCGTTTCGGAAAAAACAAAAAAAAACAAATGATTTTCATGATTTAATTGAATCGAACCTCGACGGTATGTACGGCGTGGCTCTTCGGTACACTCGTGATCCTCAAAAAGCTCAAGACTTGGTTCAAGATACGGTTGTTCGGGCTTTGCGCTTTCAAGATCGTTTTGAGATGGGAACTAATTTTAAGGCATGGGTTTATACAATCCTCACGAGGAGTTTTATCCATAAATATAGACGTTCAAAGCGAGAGAGGGAAATTCTCGATGGGGTATCTCGGGGGGATGTTGTCACTCGTTTTCACTCGGAGGAGTCTAAGCAGGCTTCGAGTCAGCCCGAAGCAACTTATTTGCAGAATGTACTAAGTGACGATGTTCTTCATGCTCTTGAAGAACTGCCCGAGGACTTTCGAACGGTGGTGGTTTTGTGTGATATTGAAGGGCTTAGTTACAAAGATATAGCGCAGGTAGTAGACCGACCTGTGGGAACCGTGATGAGCCGCCTTTACCGAGGTCGGCGTCTACTTGAGCGAAAATTACGTTCTACTGCCATCGAACAGGGAATTATTCGCTCGGAGCCACAAAAAGATCCTGAAGAGATAATCACTTTGAGTGAGTTTCGACGGCAAAAGCGTGAGGTTCGATAGGCGTTATGACAAACGAGATTTCTTGCATTGAATCCCAGCAGCTGATTCCGTGGCTTTTGGATGATGAGTTAGATCCTACCCAATCTTTGATGGTGGAAAATCACATCGATGCTTGTGGGGATTGTCGTGCTTTTTTGGAGCACGAAGCTCAGTTGCGCTTGGTGGTGCGGCGTGCAGCGGGAAATGCAATTGCACCAAAGTCGCTTCGCACGTTTGTAGCTAAAGAATTGGAGGCGGATTCAGCCCTCAACCAGAGTTCTTCTATGAGTCGATTTTGGCCCGCGGCCGCGGCCGCGGCTATCTTGTTCACGTTTATTTCCAACGGAGATATTGGAGTATCTAATAGCGATTGGGAGAAACTGATGGGACGTCATCAGCGAAATTTACCAATGGACGTCCAGGCTCACGATCATTCCAAAGTTCTGAGTTATTTTAGTGGTCGGCTTCCGTTCTCGGTTCGATTGCCTCGGTTTGATGGTGACCGAAGTTCTTCTATTGTTGATACATCGGTTTCTGAGGGAAGGCTTTTGGGAGGGCGAGTTACCCAATTCAATGACCGCGATGCAGCTTATGTGCGGTATCGGCTTCCTAGGGGGAATTTGTCTGTTTTCGTCTATGAAGATCGTGGTTCCGCTATGCCGGAGACAGGGGTCTTTCTTCGGGCTGGAAGTCATCGAGTGTTGATGCAGCGCTATCGAGGGTATTCTATAGCACGATGGAAAAACAGGGGATTGGTTTATTCCGTTATTTCAGATTTGTCGGAACCTGACTTCAGGACGGTTCTCGTTGAGCATATGGCTCATTGATTGCTTGGATTGAATCCTCATTTTTTATACTCTTTCTTACTCTTTGGGTTCTCACTCATTTTGGTTTATCCTATCTCAAAAGGAGATATTGGGTAATGTTAATGAGCAATACTGAAACCATTCCGGGTAAAGAAATTCAGGCATTTTTTGGGGTTGTAACGGGGAGTACAGTTCGAACTAAACACATTGGGCGCGATATTATGGCTGGGCTTAAGAACCTCGTGGGCGGAGAGTTGGCTGGGTATACCGAGCTTCTCCAAGAAGCTCGAGCAGATGCCCTTGACAGAATGCAAGCTCAAGCACGCAGCGTAGGGGCGAATGCGATAGTGAATGTAAGGTTTTCTACAAGTTCTGTGGCCCAAGGGGCGGCAGAGTTGTTTGCCTACGGCACAGCAGTCAAGGTCGGATAGCCATGGAAGCCTTTTGGGGTGGCTGGTTGCATCTTCTGCTTCCTATTTGTCTATTGATGGTTGCTTTTGTGGTAGGTTCCCAACGAGAGCAAAATCATTTTAGGAAATTAAAGGAACGTGAATACAAGACTAGAACGTTTCCCACACTGACGTTTAGGCAGGCACCTCCGAGTTGGACCATAGAGTCTTCTGATTTGGTAATGGGTTCTGTGGTTATTTCATTAGATTATTTCAAGAGGTTCTTAGCCGGCCTTCGTAGTTTAGTTGGAGGAAGGGTTGGTTCATATGAGTCGCTCTTGGATAGAGCTCGACGTGAGTCTCTTTTGCGGATGAAAGAGGTGGCTATTAAGGGTGGTTACGATGCTGTTATTAATGTTCGGTTTGAGACGTCACGGCTCGCAAGCTCTGGTCAAAATGGGAGTGGGACAGCTGGCGTGGAGCTCATGGCATATGGTACTGCAATAAAGTTGGGCTCGGAGTGAGATGGCTCAATTCAATCCCAAATTGCCCGATGATTCTATCAACCTAAATCAAGCCAGTCCCCTAAGAGAGCTGCTCATACTTGTCGGTGCTGTGGGTGCGGGCGCGGCTTTGTTGGCTATCCTAGTTGGTTTCACAATCGATTCACTTATTCCTCATATCCCCATAGCTGTTGAGCAGAAGATATTCTCTCCTATTGTTGATTTCATGAAAAGATCTTCGGAAGACCTTGCCCAAGAGGAAGTAGGAAAAGATGTCGAGCGAAAAAAGCTGCAGCAGAAGAAACTCGAGGAGATTTTAGCAAATTTGGTCAAGCATTGGCCAGAGTCTAATTATCAGTATCAGATTGGAATTTGGGATTTCGGTGCTTCACCAGATGAAAAGCCGCTGCCGAATGCTGCAGCATTCCCTGGAGGATACATCTTAGTCACACCATCCCTGCTCGATGGAGCTTCCTCCGAAAATGAGATTGCGATGGTTGTAGGCCATGAATTGGGACATTTCAGGAATCGAGACCATTTGCGTGGTCTTGGCAAAGAGGTGGTGTTCTCTCTTCTTCTAGCTGCCATAGGAAGCTCAGGAACATCTCAAATGGTTAGTACGATTGCCCAGTATGTTGGCAATTTAGCTAATCGCTCGTTTAGTCGGGTTCAAGAAAGTCAAGCTGATGCATTTGGATTGAGTTTAGTCGCGGCTCATTATGGACATGTCGGTGGAACTACTTCATTTTTTGAGCGCATGAGTGCGGAGGAAACAAACTCAAAGATGCTATTGCGTTACTTTAGGACCCATCCATTGTCACAAACGAGAATTGATGATCTAAGGACGTTGGCAAGCGAGCATCAGTGGTCTTTTAGCCAAGAAGTGGTGGGGCTTCCTTGGGAGAAAAAGCGCTCTGAGAGTCTTGATTGAAGGGAGCTTGAACTAAATTAGCCAATGCCTGAATAAAGCTGGGGTGATTGTTGACACACTTGAGGAACATAAAGTCTTCTCCTCCCAAATCAAGCCATTGTTCTCTTAAGCGGATTCCTATTTCTTCGAGCGTCTCCAAACAATCTGCAACAAAGGAAGGTGTTGCTACTGCGAGTCGCTTGATACCTTTTTGGGCGAGCTCCTCAACTAATTCATCTGTATAGGGCTGGATCCATGGGGTTCGGCCAAGTCTACTTTGAAATGCAAGTCCATGGGATTCAGCGGCGAGGCCAAGGCTTTGTGCTATGAGCCTGGTTGTCTCGTAGCACTGGGCCCGATAGCAATATCGGTTGTTCGGTCCTATCCTGGGACACGGATTTTTCCGGTTGCAGTCGATGTTGGGCATGTCACTTTTTTCCATGTGGCGCTCTGGTAGGCCGTGGTAACTAAATAGGACATAATCGGGTCTGAAATCCGAGATTTCCTCTTTCATGGTTGTGGCGACGGATTCTATAAATTGAGGGTGGTCGAAGAAATCGCCTCGTATTTCAATCGGTGGTAGATTCCAGTCGTCTTGGACCAAGCTCATTACTTTTTGGGCAGCACTGCCAGTGGCGGCTGCGGAATATTGGGGAAATAGCGGAATAACAACAATTCGGTGACATCCGGCAGCCTGAAGTTTATCAAGTGCGACTCGAATGGAAGGCATTCCGTAACGCATGCCAAGCTCGACAACATAGTTATTTCCTAGTTTTGATTGTAGATCTAACGCCTGTTTTCGGCTTTCGACTAGGAGTGGAGAACCATCAGCGGTCCAGATCTGCTGGTACGCTTCTGCTGAGCGCTTGGGACGAAAGGGAAGGATGATACAATTGAGTAGAAGGAACCTACCGACTGGGTGAATATCCAGAATTCGGGGATCGGAAAGAAATTCCCTGAGATACTTGCGCACATCTCTAACGGAGGTCGACTCTGGGGTTCCTATGTTAATTAATAAAACGCCGGTTCGAGATACCACTCAACTCTCCTTACCATGAAGCGACTGCGAGGAGCCTTCTATGAATCGAGCTTTGAAAAAAGTAAAGAGGCGTTTGTGCCTCCAAAGCCAAAAGAGTTTGAGATTACGTGGTTGATGGGGCGCTCTTGTGCTCTATGGGGGACAAAATTCAGATCACATTCCTCATCCGGGTTTTCTAGATTCAATGTAGGGGGCGCGATGTTGTTTTTGAGTGCCAAAATAGACACAACAGCTTCAACGCTTCCCGCGGCTCCCAAAAGGTGTCCAATAGATGACTTGGTAGAAGATATAGCAAGATTGTCCGCGTGGCTCCCAAAGACGGATTTGATAGCCCGAACTTCAACGATGTCCCCGAGAGGGGTAGAGGTACCGTGGGCATTAATATAGTTGATCTCGCTTGGGGAGAGTTGGGCGGTTTCTAGGGCCCTGACCATGGCTCGCTGAGCTCCTTTACCATTTTCAGGGGGGGCGGTGATGTGATGGGCATCTCCAGACATGCCATATCCACTTAATTCGCAGTAGATTTTTGCGCCACGTTTTTTTGCATGCTCGTATTCTTCAAGGATGACAACACCAGCTCCCTCTCCGATGACGAATCCATCCCGTGCTCTATCCCAGGGGCGAGATGCTTTTTGTGGCGTATCGTTAAAACTTGTAGATAGGGCTCTTGCTGCCGCAAAACCTGCAATGGCCAGTCTGCATACAGAGGCTTCGGAGGCTCCAGCAATCATTACATCAGCGTCTCCCCATTGGATGATCCTAGCACTTTCGCCAATAGCATGAGCTCCGGATGAACAAGCTGTTGATACTGCGAGGTTAGGTCCCCCAAAGCCAAATTCGATAGAAAGGTAGCCTCCGGTCATATTGGCTAAGCTGCCCGGGACAAAGAACGGGCTAATCCTTTTGGGACCACGCTCATCAAGAATTTGTGTGTTAGTAGAAATACGTTGGAGGCCTGCGATTCCAGAACCAAGGTAGATCCCGGTTCGCTCTCGTTCAAAGTTGTCGCTGGGGTTCCAGCCCGCGTCTTCTAGCGCTTGTTTAGAAGCGGCAATTCCATACTGAATAAAAGGATCTACTCGAGGAATCTCCTTGGGAGTTAACCAATCTTCCGGACGAAACTCATCAGGGTCGCCTTTCGGTGGCAGCTGGCAAGCTACGGTGGAGCGAAGGCCACTCAGGTCAAAGCCTCGGGCCTCTTTGGCACCGGATTTGCTCTCAAGGATATTGTCCCAAGTGGTTTTACTTGAGCTTCCCAGCGCCGTGATTGCGCCAATGCCTGTTACGACAACTCTCTTCATAGTTCTTTTTCGCACGTATTTCACCTTTGTGCCAACCCATGTAAAACCTGCTTTATGTTTTTGATTTTATAACGAATTTCTCTTAAGTGGCACCTAAAATATTCGTGGTGATTTCTAGCTAGATAAGAAATTGAAGAGTAAGCTGGGGCCATATATTGAGATGCATTGTTGTTTCGTGACAAGCTCCACAGATAACTGTCCAAGGGAAAGAATATGTCTTCGGACACGACTAATCCTATAGAGCCCCAGTCGAATCTCCAATTGGGAGCATTCCTAGGCGTTTTCACCCCAACGGTTCTTACGATCCTCGGGGTTATTATGTATCTCCGAGTAGGCTGGGTGGTGGGCGAGGTTGGTTTGGGCAAGACACTGCTTATTGTCTTGATTTCGAATTTGATCACATTCTTTACGGCCCTTTCATTGAGCACTCTAGCAACCAACATGCGGGTTGGCGTGGGGGGAGCTTATTTCCTGATTTCGAGATCCTTCGGACTCGAGGTTGGGGGCGCTATCGGGATACCTCTTTATTTGTCCCAGACCTTGTCGGTAACGCTTTACGCTTACGGTATGGCCGAGAGTATAGGCTTTGTTTTGCCGAGCGGGATTGCT